>JAZSJR010000130.1:0-5514 GCA_045534415.1 Clostridia bacterium | reverse complement strand
CAAGCTTATTGACTCGAACGGTATAGAAATATTTCTTGCAGGTAATTCTGGAAAATCTCCTGTGTTGAGAAAACTTTTTGATAAGTATTCCAAAGTTTTCTCAAACGCTTTTAAATCAGGAACATATTCACAGGATAGCATGGTTGTTGATATTGGCGGCGGCACAAGTGAAGTGGCAGTTATTTCTTATGGCGGTATTGTATCCAGCCAGTCACTCAGAATTGCCGGTGATGAGCTTGATGATGACATTGTTAACTACATTAAGCGTGAATATAACTTAATGATTGGTGAACGTACAGCTGAAGAAATTAAATTTAACATTGGTTCAGCTTATGTTTATGAAGAAGAAGGAGAGATGGAGGTTAAGGGTCGTGACCTGATTACCGGTCTGCCCAGAACGATTACTCTTACCAGCAAAGAAATCAGAAGTGCTATGTCTGAGTCTATTTTTGCCATTGTGGATGCCATTAAGACCACTTTGGAAAAAACACCGCCGGAACTGGCTGCTGATGTTATGAACAGAGGTATTGTGCTCACCGGTGGCGGTGCGTTGATTCGTGGTTTAGACATCTTGATTTCGGAAGAAACGGGTATTCCTGTATATGTGGCAGAAAATGCTTTGGATTGTGTTGCTCTTGGTACAGGTTTGGCTCTTTCTGCTTTAGAAAAAGCAGGTCAGGGCATTTTGAGCAGCAAAACTAAAAGATGGCACTAAACTTTAAATAACAATTTTGTAAAGGAGGGCGGATGATGAGAGAAAAAAGAAGATTACACGTAGTTTTGATTTCTATTTGTTGTGTTATTTTAGTTGTTATGGGTATTACTTTTGCGACGAGAGGCTCTTCGTCTGCCTCCGGAAATGTTCTTGGTGTGGCGTTTAGCCCTGTTCAAAAGTTCTTTTCATCTATTGGAAACAGTGTGAGTGGTTTTTTTGGTTTTGTTTTTGATATGAAAGACCTGCAGCAGGAAAATTTGGAACTCACGGAACAGGTGAACCAGCTTTCTGCCCGGGTGCGGGAACTAGAAGCACATGAAAAGGAAAATCAAAGGCTCAGGGAAATGTTGGACTTTAAAAATTCTGCCGGTGAGTGGGATATGGTCGGTTGTGAAATTATTGCAAAAGACCCCGGCAACTGGTTCTATTCATTTACCATTGACAAGGGGACAAATGAGGGAATCGCTATTAATGATACTGTGTTATCCGGCTACGGACTGGTAGGGCGGATTGCAGAGGTTGGCCCCAATTGGGCCAAGGTGCAGACCGTTGTTGATGCAGAAAGTTCTGTTGGTGCTATGGTGAGTCGTACCCAGGAATATGCCCTGGTGGATGGAGAATTGGCCCTGGCTGATAACGGCCAGTGCAAAATGAGTGCCTTGATGAAAGAC
This sequence comes from Clostridia bacterium, assembly GCA_045534415.1. GTDB lineage: Bacteria > Bacillota > Clostridia > UBA1381 > UBA9506 > UMGS755. The sequence goes on along the minus strand of JAZSJR010000130.1, from coordinate 4,128 downwards.
AGTAGTTTGATTTTGGGTGACGCAGTTGTTACATCCGGTTTGGGTGGCGTGTTCCCTGCAGGTATTTTGATTGGAACAGTGACCGAAATTAAAAGTGATTCTTTGGGATATTCGCAATATGCGTTGGTTGACATAGCTGTGGATTTGAAGAAAATTCAAGAAGTTATGGTCATTCGGAATGGCAGGTAAGCGATATGAATCAAACATTTCAAAGTAGAACGCTGATAAAAATTTTATTGACGGTTGTTTTGTTTTTTATACTCACGATTCTGCAGACAACTGTGATTCGTGGGATTGAGGTTTTTCATGTAATTCCCAATTTGCTTTTAATTGCTGTGGTTTGCTATGGCTTGCTGCATGATGATTACAGTACATTGGTTGTGGGCGTAATTTGTGGCCTTTTGCTGGACTTAAACGGTGGGCGTGTGGTTGGAATGAACACCCTTTTGTGTACGGTTGTGGCGTATCTTTGCATTTATGTAAGCGGCAGCCTGTATAGTAACACCAGCGTTGTGGCAATGCTTTTTGTTTTAATTTTTTCAGTTTTTTATGAATTGATTGTATATATTTTTTATTTTGCTGTTTGGGGGCATGGCGGGTTCTTATATGCCATATTTTGCAAGATTTTGCCTGCCGGGATATATAACAGCTTGGTGACGATTGTTTTATATCCTTTAGTGCGGAAATTGACAGCAGAATAAAACTAAATGGAATGTAAAAGGAGGCGAGCAGCATGGAAGATAAGCAGTTAAAAAATAGATGTCGCTGGTTCTGTGCTTTGGTTGTGGTGTTTTGCATCATTGCCGTTGGCCGCCTTTTTTATTTGCAAATTATTGAGGGTGAAAATTACCGCGCTATTTCAGACAGTCGATTGGCTAGGAATATTCCTGTTAAAGCACCCAGAGGTGAGATTTTAGACCGTTACGGCAGAGCGCTTGTGACGAATCGCGTTGGTCATACGGTTGCGATTGCAAAAATCAATGATGATAAAAAGTCGCTGAATCATGTTATTTTAAGCATGGCGAATTTATTTACGTTGAGGGGTATTGGGTATCAGGATACTTTCCCGATTTCTGCCAGTGCACCCTATACTTTTGAATTTGCGGGCAATACGCTGGAAGAAAAAAATGCAGCAGCCCAGGCTTTTTTTAAGGAAAAAAGCTATAAAGACAGCATTACGGCCAGTGAAGTTGTGGAAAAATATAAAAAGAAGTATGACATTGGTGACGAATATACGCCGGAAGAGACCCGAGTGATTGCCGGGATTCGTTATGAAATGGAAAAACGTAATTTCTCTTCCAACAACCCCTATGTTTTTGCCAAGGATGTTGATATTGAAACGGTTTCAAAAATTAAAGAGCAACGAAACACTTACTATTGTGTAACTGTGTATAGTGAGCCAATTCGCGAGTACACAAGCGGCTCGCTAGCAGCCCATATTCTAGGACGTGTGGGTATTATTAATCAGGAAGAATATGCCGAACTGAAGGATAAAGGCTACGGCATGAATGATTATTTGGGCAAGCAAGGTGTGGAAAAGGCTTTTGAATCTTATCTGCGTGGTACAGATGGTGTTAACAGCGTAGAGCGAAAGATTAAAGAGGGAGAGACGGAAACGGTATATTCCCGTGATCCGGTTCCAGGTCACTCGGTAATGTTGACCATTGATATGGATTTGCAGCGGGTGGCAGAGGAGTCTTTGAAGAATAATATATTGAATATTGCGGCAACCAGTAACTACGGTAGTGGACACGATGCCAATGCAGGGGCTGTGGTTGTTTTGGATTTGAACAGCGGTGAGACATTGGCGACGGCGTCTTACCCAACATATAATCCCGGCACGTTTAACCGGGATTTTAATGAGCTGAATGCCAATCCGGCAAGGCCTATGGTGAATCGTGCTCTTACCGGTACCTATGAACCAGGTTCTACCTTCAAATTGTGTACGGCGGTTGCGGCTTTAGAAACGGGCAAGGTTTCACCTTCTGAGCTTTTGCAGACAACCGGTGTTTACAAATATTTAGACCACGATTTTATGTGTAATATTTACCGCACCAGTCACGGAAATCATGGTACAATTAATATTTCTCAGGCGATACAGCATTCTTGTAACTATTTCTTTTATGAAATGGCAGTGCGCCTGGGAATTGAACCTATAGAAAATTATGCTAGGCAGTTTGGTTTTGGCAGTCATACCGGAATTGAGCTTGCCTCTGAAGAAGAGTCGGGGCAGGTGGCAGGGCCCACGCTGCGTGAAAAAAGCGGACGGGAATGGTACCCCGGTGACGTTTTGCAGGCGGCTATCGGTCAGTCGGACAATTTGTTTACACCCATTCAGATGGCAAATTATATGGCGACTTTGGCAAACGGTGGCACCAATTATGAAACCCATTTGCTAAAGGCAGTAAAATCAAATGTTGATGATACTGTTATTTTTGAGAATACACCTAAAATCAGGCATCAGGTTTCGATTTCAAAAGAAAACCTGGATGCGGTGCTTGCCGGGATGCAGCTGGTAACATCAGAGGGTACTGCCCGGGCAGCTTTTGCGGATTTTCCCTTTAAAACAGGGGGTAAAACAGGTAGCGCGCAGGTTTCGAGCGGTTCGAGTAACGGTATTTATGTAGGCTATGCACCTCTTGACAATCCGCAGATTGCGGTGGCTATTGTGTTGGAGCATGGTGGTTCGGGTGGTAATGCGGCGTATATTGCACGGGATATTTTTTGGGAATATTTCTTTGGTGCAGGAAACGGTATCAGGCAACAGGAAGCGAAAAATGTGTTACTGCCGTAACAGAGTGAATAAAAAGCAGCAATCGGTTTTGAAGTGCCCCCCAAAGTTTAGACAAAATTAAATATTAACTTGCTTGTGAATGAGTTCGGTATTGCACCGGACTCATTCCTTTTAATTTTAAAGAAATTCTTTCGTTGTTGTAGTAATCAATATATCTTTTTAATTCATCAATGAAAGCGTTAACGCTTTTAAATTTTTCACCATAAAACATTTCGACCTTTAGTCTGCCAAAAAAGTTTTCCATAGCACCATTATCCATACAATTCCCCTTGCGAGACATACTTTGAATAATGTTATGCTCTTCTAGTAATCGTTGGTACTCTACATGTTGATATTGCCAACCTTGATCAGAATGAAATAGTGGTCTTGCATCAACAGGAAACTTTTTGAATAAACCATCAAGCATTTCTCTGATTTGCCATAGATTTGGACTTAATGATATGGAGTATGATACGATTTCGCGATTGTACAAATCCATTACAGGAGACAAATATACTTTATCTTCACATACTTTAAATTCAGTTACATCAGTTGTGAGTTTTTCGAATGGTTTTGATGCGCTGAAATCCCTTTTAAGCAGATTATCTGCTACTTTACCAACTTCACCTTTGTATGAATGATACTTTCCGTTTTTACGCTGTTTGCCTTTAATATTAAGTTCATTCATAAGTTTCAATACTGTTTTATGATTAATCGTATATCCTTTTTGCTTTAATATAGACAAAATCCTACGATAGCCGTATCTACCCTTGTTAGCGGTAAATATATCATATATTTCTTTTTTCTCTTTTTTATATTTATCTGCGTTTTGATGTTGTATGTAGTAATAAAATGTGCTACGAGCTAAACCCGACAATTGCAGCAAGTCTTTTAATGGATACCTTTGCCTTAATTCGTTGACTATTGCCGCTTTTTCCCTTCCTTTTGCATTCTTTTCTGAACTAAGGCATCGAGTTTTTTTAAGTATTCTATCTCCATTCTAAGGCGTTGATTTTCTACAATTAAATCTTCTTCAACTTTTTTATCAAGCTTAGGTGGGCGACCTTTTCGTGTTCCGCTTTCCTTGCAAGCTCTGCCACGTCTTTCTTTCATAAGACCTTCGGCTCCTTCTTCTAAGAATATGCGTTCCCACAATTTTATTTGTTGAAAATGATTTGACACAAGTCCATCGTCCCAATATTTACGGATTGTTTCATTGTATCCCAATCTGTGTTCACGCATATCCATTATAACAGATATTTTGAATTCTGGCGAGTATGTTTTGTTTTTTCTTCCTGCTTTACCCATAAAAAATATGCACCTCCAAAAGCGTCTAACTTTTGGGGTGCATATCA
>JAZSJR010000123.1:0-4554 GCA_045534415.1 Clostridia bacterium | reverse complement strand
CGTAGCCAGTAGTATTAGGGCTATGCCCGAAAATGAACCCCCCCCCGTTATACGGGGGGGATATTTATTATTCATATTTAACCCTGAAAATTAAGATTGTTTTCATCCTTGTAATCAATCACCTTGGCAGGAACACCGGCGACAATAGCATTCTCCGGAACATCTTTTAAAACAACGGCACCTGCCGCTGCCAAGCTGCCTGTATGCATGGTTATATCTCCAAGGACTTTTGCGCCGCAGGTAACGGAAACGTTATCTTCTAAAACAGGAGGGCAGGCACCTTGTTTATAGCCAATGGTTACCTGCTGATATATTCTGCAGTTTTTACCTATTTTTTTAGCGGTTATAATGGTAGAGAAGCCGTGTTGAATATATAAGCCGCCGCCAATATCCTCTGTGTAAATGTATAAAGTTTCCAGCGGTTTCCACAATATACGGGCAATTGCAAAGTGCACGAAAGATACAAGTGAGCGTGAGGGATTTTTCAGGCGATGTTGAAGAAGATTGCGAAATTCCTTTTTATATGTCAGATACCAGTTCAGCGATTCAAATAGGTTGAAGTTTATCTGGTCGATTTCGTTCCATCGGGTAACATCTGCCTGAATCAGATGCTTTTGTTTAGAACACATTACACACATATAAACAGGAAGCGTTCTTACATAGTTTATAACAGCAAAAAGTCTTTTGGCGGTGCTTGGCATTTCGGTTTCCTTCTTTCGGGAGTATGTAATAAAAAATATCATAACAGTAGCACGTGAAAATCTTGTTCCTCGCAACTTTACGAATTGCCTTGATTATATCATTTTCCTCTTTTGCTGTCAAGATTTTGATACAATTGCAGGGGGCGGCATCACAGACGTTCCGTTTGGCATGGTGCGGGCTGTCGGGGACGCCAGCCCCTACATCAAATCAATCTGTGCTGTAGGTGGACATGTAATCTCATCGATACAAAATTCGCTTGCAAAATGAGGAAAATTGTGGTATACTAAATATGTCAAACAAAATCTTAATATTTTTAGTTTAAAAGGTGTGTATTTTTTTGTCTTTTGGCAAAAATACAGGCTCTGTTCTTGCATACGCTTTTTAAACTATGTAAAGATTTTGTTTGACGACAGTTGGAGCCTTGTGTTTTTCATGCGTCGGCTTCGGCTGGCGCATTTTTTAATGCAAAAAACGTACGGCTCTGCTTGTTTGCGACACAAGTTTATCCCAAGGGCACAAAAAAAGGACGGTTTTAAACCGTCCTTTTTACATGCTTTTAAATTAGTTCAACTTTTCTTTTAAGGTGTTTAAAGAATCAGCCAGTTCATCCGGCAGCTTGTCACCAAAGGTGGAAGCGAAGAATTCTTCAATGTCCTTAGCTTCTGCTGTCCAAACATCTTTGTCAACGTTTAACAGTTCTGCTAAGATGTCGCTATTAACATCGTCTAAGCCTTCAATGTCAATGTCGCCAGCGTTGGGAACATAACCGATAGCAGTTTCTTTTGCGTCAACTTTGCCTTCGCAACGATCCAGAATCCAGTTCAGAACGCGCATGTTGTCACCGAAGCCGGGCCACATGAAGTTGCCTTCATCATCCAGACGGAACCAGTTAACGTTAAAGATTTTCGGAGCTTTGTCACCCAGCTTGTCGCCCATATCGAGCCAGTGCTGGAAGTACTCAGCCATGTGGTAACCACAGAAGGGACGCATAGCCATGGGGTCATGACGAACAACGCCAACCTTACCGGTTGCAGCTGCGGTGGTTTCAGAAGCCATAACCGCACCTACAAATACACCGTGATCCCAATCTCTTGACTGGTAAACCAGCGGAGCAGCCTTAGCACGACGGCCGCCGAACACGATTGCGGAAATGGGCACGCCCTTACCGGAATTGAATTCAGAGCTGATGCAGGGGCAGTTTTCAGCCGGAGCTGTAAATCTTGAGTTGGGATGAGCACCACTTGTGCCAACTTTGTCAGCCTTGTCGTACTTTTTGTAATCCCACTCTTCGCCACGCCAGTTAAGAGCGTTTGTCGGCGGATTGTCATTTAAGCCTTCCCACCAAACTTCGTTGTTGTCAAGGTCATGAGCAACGTTTGTGAAGATGGTGTTCTTGCGGGTAGAAGCCAAAGCGTTGGGGTTAGATTTGTCATTAGTACCGGGTGCAACACCGAAGAAACCATTCTCGGGGTTGATTGCCCACAGTCTGCCGTCTTCTCCGACACGCATCCAAGCGATATCGTCACCAACACACCAAACCTTGTAACCCTGTTTGCGATATTTTTCGGGCGGAATCAGCATAGCCAGGTTGGTTTTACCACAAGCAGAGGGGAATGCAGCAGCAATGTACTTAACTTCACCCTTGGGATTTTCCAGACCTAAGATGAGCATGTGCTCAGCCATCCAGCCTTCGTTTTTACCTAAGAAAGAAGCGATACGCAGAGCGAAGCACTTTTTACCTAATAATACGTTACCGCCGTAACCGGAGTTAACAGAGATAATGGTGTTATCTTCGGTGAAGTGGCAGATGTATCTCTTGGATTCATCAATTTTGCTTCTGCAGTGAAGACCTTTAATCCAGTCTTCGCTGTCGCCTAAAGCATCTAATACGTCCTTACCTACACGGGTCATAATTGCCATGTTCAGTACAACGTAGATAGAGTCTGTCAGCTCAATGCCGATTTTAGAAAATTCAGAACCAACGGGACCCATAGAATAGGGGATAACATACATGGTTCTGCCTTTGTATGAATCTTTAGCGATGTCATACAGCATTTTGTATGCTTCCTGGGGATCCATCCAGTTATTGGTGGGGCCTGCTGCCTCTTTGGTTTTAGCACAGATGAAAGTTCTGTCTTCAACACGGGCAACGTCGTTTACTGCGGTGCGGTGCAGATAGCAACCGGGCAGTGTTTCTTCATTCAGTTTGATCATTTCGCCGGTAGAGCAAGCTTCAGCACGGAGCGCTTCATACTGCGCTTCGGAGCCGTCAATAACAACAACGTTGTCAGGCTTAACGAGTGCTTTCATTTCCTCAATCCAAGCGTTTACGGATTTGTTTGTGATCATTCCTAACACTCCTTTTGAAAAAATATTTTTGTGGGACATCTATGATGTCAAGAGATGTCAGGACGAAGTCCATCATATCTCAGCGTTTACATTTTTTGCCGAGGGCAGAAAAAAATCAATTTCCCTCAGTATGAAAGTATACCACAAATTAATTTCATTTTCAAGTGATTCATTAAAATATTTTTCAATTTTTTGCAAGTTTTTCGTAAAAGTTTGTCATACAGGCAGCCAGTCACAGGAAAAGCTGAACAGTTCCTTTATTCTTTGTTCCGCGGCAGACGTGAGCTTCCCCCTTATTTCAGCGCGTCCGGCAGCACACGGAATGAATCATTATTCCTGAGTTTGACTATATATTAGTAGAAATCCTCTGGGTAAATTCAAAAAAGGTTGAAGTATGTAACGGCCTGACCATCTGCCTATAGTATTTGCCTGCTTTTTCTTTTAATTCAAAAAATTTTTAAAAAATTTCAAAAAAAGTATTGACAAACAGATATACGCTTGCTATAATGTATTTGTAATCATTACAAAAATGAAATCGTTACAAACGAAGGAGGTGCAGTTATGACATCGGCGGAGATACTTTTAAACCATGACATTAAGCCCTCGCTGCCAAGAGTGCTGATTTATGATTATCTCAGACAGCACAGAACCCACCCAACGGTTGATGAGATTTATTCTTCGTTATCAAAACGAGTGCCAACTCTTTCAAAAACAACGGTATATAACACCGTGAAGCTGTTATCTTCAGCGGGCATCATTAAAACCATTACCATTGAAGAACAGCAAGCTCGTTATGATGCCGGCATAGACCTGCACGGTCACTTTCTTTGTACTGAGTGCGGCGGTGTTTTTGATTTTGACACCTCCCTGCCGGACAGTCGGCTGCCTCACGGCTTTACTGTGAAGACCCAAGAGGTGTATTACACCGGCACATGTAGTCATTGTAGTCAAAAAAATTAAAATAAAAAAATTCAAAATAGAAGGAGATTAAAAATTATGAAAAAATTTGTATGTTCTGTATGCGGTTATGTTCACGAGGGAGAAGCTGCTCCCGCAAATTGCCCGGTATGTAAGGTTCCTGCTGAAAAGTTTAAGGAAATGGTAGAGGGCGCAGCACTGGCTGCTGAACACGAATATGGCGTTTACGGTAAAACCGTAAAGAACAACCCCGATATTTCTGAAGAAGATAAAAAGTTCATCTTTGACCAGCTGATGGCAAACTTCAACGGCGAATGTGCTGAAGTTGGTATGTATCTCTGCATGGCAAGAATCGCTCACCGTGAAGGTTACCCCGAAGTTGGTCTTTACTGGGAAAAAGCAGCTTATGAAGAAGCTGAACACGCAGCAAAGTTTGCTGAACTCTTAGGCGAAGACTTAGAGCCCAACATGAAAGCCACCACAAAAGACAACCTGGCTTGGAGAGTTGACTGCGAATGCGGCGCGACTCGAGGTAGAGTCGTGCTGGCAGAGTTCGCTAAGAAAAACGGCCTGGATGCAATCCAC
>JAZSJR010000073.1:0-10939 GCA_045534415.1 Clostridia bacterium | reverse complement strand
CTTTCCGGTTATGTAAGACATACCGAAGAGGGCGAGCAGACAGATTTTGTTCGTATCGCTCTTGCAAGTGAATAAAAAAAGACGATGTAAAAATTTTTTACATCGTCTTTTTTTATTAATTACTGTTGTTTTTCTAAATCCTTATTACGGATTTCAACACGTCTAACCTTGCCACTGATGGTTTTGGGAAGTTCTTCCACAAACTCAACAATTCTGGGATATTTGTAAGGTGCTGTATGAGTTTTAACATATTCCTGAATTTCTTTTTTGAGGTCATCAGTACCCACAGTGCCTTTTGTCAGTACAATGGTTGCTTTTACAATCTGACCGCGTACCTCGTCGGGCACAGGTGTGATGGCACATTCCAAAACGTAAGGCAATTCCATGATAACGCTTTCAATCTCAAAAGGTCCAATGCGGTAGCCGGAGGATTTGATAACATCATCAATACGGCCGACATACCAAAGATATCCGTCTTCGTCCATAGTTGCCTGGTCACCGGTGTGGTAGAATCCGTCGTGCCATACCTCATTTGTTTTATCCTCGTCTAAATAGTAGCCGATAAAGAGACCGCAAGGAGAACCCTCTTTTGTGCGGATACAGATTTCCCCGGTATCACCAAGGTTACATTCGTTGCCATCGGGGTCTAAGAGCACAACATCATAGAGAGGGCTGGGACGACCCATGGAGCCAATCTTCGGGGTAGAACCAACAAAGTTTGCAATGGAAAGGGTGGTTTCTGTCTGACCGAAGCCTTCCATAATGCTGAGTCCGGTTGCCTTTTTAAACTGGTTGAAAACCTCAGGATTTAACGCCTCGCCGGCGGTAGTTGCATATTCAATGGAAGACAGGTCATATTTAGACAAATCTTCTTTGATGAAGAAACGATACATAGTCGGCGGTGCGCAGAATGTTGTAATATTATACTTTTTAAACAGGGGCAGAATGTCGTCCGAATGGAATCTGTCAAAGTCATAGGTGAAGACACCGGCTTCGCACAGCCACTGACCGTAAAGCTTGCCCCAAAGTGCTTTGCCCCAGCCAGTGTCAGAGATTGTGAAATGCAGACCATTGGGGTTTACATTATGCCAATGCTTGGCTGTGGGGTAGTGACCCAAAGCATATTTGTATGAATGGGTTGCAATGCGGGGATATCCGGTTGTACCGGAGGTAAACAGCATCAGCATGGGGTCATTACCGCAGGGCGTATTTACTGTGCGGTCAAAGTGGGTGCTGAAACGTTCCATTTCAACGTTAAAATCGTTCCATCCGTCTTTTTTGCCGCCCACTAAAATCTTTTTGATTTCAGGGAACTCAGCCGCTGCTTTTTCAGCCTCAACGGAAACATCACCATCAGCTGTACAAACAATGGCTTTTACGCCGGCTGCTTTATATCTGTATGTAAAGTCGTGTTCTACCAGCTGATTGGTTGCAGGAATGGCGATAGCACCGATTTTGTGCAGTGCCAGCATACAGAACCAGAACTGGTAATGGCGCTTTAATACCAGCATAACAGTATCGCCGCGTTTGATGCCTAAGGATTCAAAATAGTTCGCTGTTTTTGCAGAATATTTTTTCATGTCGCTAAAGGTGAAGCGACGTTCTGACTTGTCGTTGCCCACCCACATCATAGCTAATTTATCCGGTGTTTTTTCAGCAATGGCATCCACACAATCAAAGGCAAAGTTAAAGCTATCCTCATTTTTAAAGGTTATGCCGCTAAAGACACCGTTTTCATCATAGCTTGATTCAATAAAGTTATCAGCAACGGTTTTAGAAGTCTCCTTTTCTAAAACAGTAGCTTTGGTGACTACCGGGCCTTCGGGATATTCATCGCTGAAATGACCATCTTTGGGGTTTAATACAACAGCGTGGAACTCACAACCACCGGGGCTGACGGCAATCATGCCGTGGGGGAGAATGCTGTTATAGAAAATGGAATCACCCTCGTTTAAAACCTCAACGTGGTTGCCTACCTGAACCTTTAAAGAACCCTTTACAATCACATCAAATTCCTGACCGTTGTGTGAAGCCAGTTTAATGGGTGCATTTTGTTCTTCGGGGAGATAAGGAAACTTAACCAAAAACGGCTCAGCTAACTTGCCCTTAAATTTAGGTGCCAGATTATTATACACATAGCCTTGCTTCTTTACAATCTTCATGCCATCACCTTTTCTTGTGATGTTAAAGGAGGTCAGGGTAGAGCTTGTGCCCTCTAAGAGGTCAACAACCTCAACGCCGCAAGCCTTGGCGCATTTGTAAATAAAGGTAAAGCTAAAGTCTGTTTCGCCCTCTTCCAAAAGCTTATAATCTTCTGCTGAAACACCTGTCAGCTTTGCAAGTTCTTCAGGCGAAAAGCCTTTTGCCTCGCGCAGGTCCTTGATTCTGCCGGCAACTTCTTTCAAACTGAATTCCATCTTTTTTTGCTCCTTTCTGTTCCGTTTTTCTGTTACGATTATAAACGGTTTGAATAAAACAAAAAAACCCGCCTCAAAATTACTTTTGAGACGAGTTGTGCAACCCGCGGTACCACTCAAATTGCGGAAGATTCCGCCACTTATCAGGCTCTAGCAAGCCCTATGCTTTAACGCAGCATTACGGAAGGAGTCTACTTACTAAAAAGCTTTCGGTCCTCCAACTCAGAAGTGATGGGTCATTGGAGGGCATCACCATTGGCTCGCAGCAACCGCCAACTCTCTCAAGGATTTGCCAACCGACCGTCTTCGTCATAGTTGTTTTGTGATATTCAAATTTACAAATATTATATACTTAATAGCAGAAAAAGTCAATACCTTTTCAAAAATATTTATTGCAGGCAGGAATCGGTTGTAAAATACCCCTCGAGTGGCAGCATAAATTCGCCATTTTCCTCTTTAAAGCGCAGCAGGCGATATAACTCATAAAGCTCCGGATTACTGCCGTAAATCACCTTTATGCCGGAAAGGTCAGCCATATTTAAAAGAGACTTTGCAAGACCGTGACGGAGCCCAAAGTCGTCCTCTTCGGTGTAGATGAAGTTCATATATACCTTTAAATCAATCAGGGTGATGCTACCCATGCCAATCAGAGTGTCACCGTCATAGATTCCCATAAACTGCTGATACTCCATAGAGAGGGTTATACCCTGTGCTGTGAGATAGTTTTCAACTTCTTCTATTGTGATAATTTTCTTAATTGTCAGCATTTGTTTATCCTTTCAAGCTCTTAACTTCTTGTTCGGTTAAAAACCGCCATTCGCCGCTTTTTAAATCTCCTAATTTTAAGGGACCCTCAGCTACACGGCGGAGTCTTAACACTTCATGCCCAACGGCATCACACATTTTTCTTACCTGACGGTTTCTGCCCTCTGAAATGGTGATTTGCAGCACGCTTTTGTCTGCTTCGGTGCGCTTTAGAACCGCTTTAGCAGGCATTGTTTTACGACCGTCAATAAAAACGCCGTCTCTTAAATTTTGAAGGGCAGTTTCATCCGGCGTGCCGGAAACCAGCACCAGATAGCTTTTTGTAATTTCGTGGCTGGGGTGGGTGAGATGATAGGTTAAATCACCATCGTTTGTGAGTAGCAAAAGCCCCTCGCTGTCATAGTCAAGCCGACCAACGGGGAACACCCTGCCAAGATTCGCGGGAATCAGGTCTATAACCTTTTTGCGGTCAAAATTATCCTTGGCTGTGGTCACATAGCCACGGGGTTTATTCAGCATGATATACACATTTTTTTGCGGTAGATGAATGACCTTGCCCGAAACGGCAACACGGTCTTTTTCAGGGTCGATTTTTGTGCCCAGTTCGGTTACTGTGACACTGTTGACCGAAACACTGCCGGCGGTAATCATCTCTTCAGCTCTGCGGCGGGATGCCACACCGCAAAGTGCCATATATTTTTGTAAACGCATTAGTTCAGCCATGGCGTCTCCTTTGTATTGTTACAGTATGGGTTTATTATAGCACAGCTAACACTTAAAGTTCAACAAATTCCTGAAAACTTTTCTAACGTTATCTAAAAGGGTCGGTTTTGGCGGCTCTAAGTAATCAACCGTTGTGCCGGCAACAAGGTCTATTTCCTTAAGCTTTTTGCCACCGTATGAAACGGTCAGTTTACCAATTTGGGTGCCTGATGCAATGGGAGCGGTGATTTCTTCCGGTAATTTGTAATCAAATTTCACTTTTGAAAGCTCGTTTTCTTCTGAAATTGAAAGGAAAAAATCTTCTGCTGCCAAAAGTTCCAGAGTTTTGCTGGAACCGCATTTAACTGGAATGCTTTTTAAAATCATATCTTGTATGATGAGTGGCTTTGGAGAAAGCGATGCAAAGCTGTGATTGAGTATCTGTGTGTGGTCGTTCCAATCATCGGGGGCATTCAGTGTGACGCAAATAACGGTAGCATGGTTTTGTGTGGCGGCAGAAACTAAACATCTGCCGGTTTTTTTAGTAAAGCCGGTTTTAACGCCGATGCAGCCGGGATAAAGAGAAAGGAGCTTGTTGTGATTTGCAAAATAGCGTGCTTTTGAGTTTTCGCTAGCGGGAATGTTTTTTTTCTTGGTGGCGACAATTTCGGCAAAATCCGGATTGGCAAGCGCTTCCCTGGTAATTAAAGCCAGGTCATAAGCTGTGGTGTAGTGCCCCTCTGCATCCAGCCCATTTGGATTTTGAAAGGCTGTATTTTTTGCGCCTAAGCTGTGGGCACGCTTTGTCATCATCTCTGCAAATTCTGAAACGCTTCCGCCAACGTGTTCTGCAATAGCAATGGCGGCATCGTTACCTGATTCCAGCATTAAGCCATATAATAAATCTTTCATCGAAAGGGTTTCGCCTGCTGTAAGATAAATGCTTGAACCCTCTGTTCCGGCAGCGTTTTTGCTGACGGTAACCATCTCGTCAGGACCTGCGTTCTCCAGTGCTAAAAGAGCGGTCATAATTTTTGTGGTGCTTGCCATGGAATGGGTGCTATATGCATTTTTTTCAAATAAAACCTTGCCGGTCTGGGCATCTATGGCACAGGCATAGCGTGCAGAAACAGATAAGGCACTAACGGGTATGGTGACAAGCAGTAAAGAGAACATAATGATAGCTGACAGTAAAAGTTTTTTCATGTAAAAAGACCCCTTACGAATGAGAATGTCTTTACAGTATATGAAAAAAATTTCTGTGAAATGAAAAAATATGTTTAAACTCTTTTAAATGGGGTATATATGTACTACAGGAAGCTTTCCTGTTTAACAATACACAGACAAGGAGTGGATCTTATGAAAATTACAATGACCGGAAAACAAATCGAATTAACGCCTGCGCTGAAAGAGCGAATTACAGAACGTTTTTCAAGGCTTGACAGGTATTTCCAAAAAGAAACGGAAGCAACCGTGACCATTTCTGTACAGCGTGAGAAGCAGGTTGTAGAAGCAACGGTCTACTCGGGAAATCTCATTGTTCGTGTAGAAGAAACAACAGATGATATGTATGTAAGCATTGATAATGCTGTTGATATCTTGGAACGTCAGCTGAGAAAACACAAGACCAGAATTGAAAAGAAGCTGAAGAAAGATACCTTTGATGTAGCGGCAGTTGAAAAGATTCCTTTTGCTGAACCCGTTGAAGAAGAAAAAGAATTTAAAATTGTTCGCACCAAACGTTTTGAATCAAAACCCATGAGTCCGGAAGAAGCAATTTTGCAGATGAACCTTTTGGGTCATCAGTTCTACATTTTTACCAATGCTGAAACCGGTGAATCCAATGTGGTTTATCAAAGAAAAAATGGTGACTATGGCTTAATTGAAGTTATTTAACCTTTTGTCCATCTGAATAAATATCCCCCCGTATAACGGGGGATATTTATTTGTGTAATTTTGTCTTGTAAATGAATAGCCATAGTGATATGATAAAAGAAGCAAAGTACAGGAGGCAGAAAATGAGCGATTTAAAGAAAAAGAAACTATATCTTTTGGATATGGACGGAACCATTTACTTAGATAACGACTTGTTTGATGGTGTTTTGGACTTTCTTGCCCATATTAAAAAAATCGGCGGACGGTATATGTTTCTGACCAACAATTCATCCAAAAGCGTAAATAAATACATTGAAAAACTGGCGTCTTTGGGCATAGAATCTGTCAAAGATGACTTTTTAACCTCTACGGATGCAACCATTCTATACCTGCAGAACAAGGCTTATAACAAGATTTATGCCTTGGGTACAACATCCTTTAAGGAACAATTGAAAGAAGCAGGATATCCCATTACAGACGTGCTGGAAGATGGTATTGACTGTCTTTGTATGGGGTTTGACACAGAACTTTCTTTCCAAAAGCTTGAGGATGCCTGCATTTTGCTGGGGCGTGGGGTAGATTATATTGCAACGAACCCCGATTGGGTTTGCCCCACCTGGTATGGCTATGTGCCGGATTGCGGGTCTGTGAGTCAGATGCTTTATAACGCCACCAAGCGGATGCCGAAGTTTATCGGTAAGCCTGAGCCGGATATGGCACTGCTTGCCATAGAAGCAAGCGGCTTTTCAAAAGAAGAAGCCGTTTTAATCGGCGATAGACTATACACGGATATTGCCTGTGGCGTGAATGCCGGCATCAGCACCATTTTTGTGCTGAGCGGTGAGGGCACTTTGGAGGATATGGAACAAAGCGAGAAAAAGCCTGAATTTGTGTTTGAGAACATTCAGGCGGTGTATAAAGAAATATCTGAATAATAAGATAAAAAGACAACAAGAGGGTGTGACGAAAAAGCGTCACACCCTCTTGTTGTTTTCAACGAAAATCAGGGAATCTCATCAACTGTCAGGGGTTGTTTACCTTGACTGTTCCGGCGCGCCCTCGATATTCTGTGGGGGTTTTGCCCATATATTTTTTAAACATTTTCATAAAGTGAATGTTGTCTGCAAAGCCGACAGAGTAGGCGATTTCTTTAACGCCCAGGCTTGTTGTTTCAAGCAGCCTACAGGCTTCACTGATGCGGACTTTCATAAGGTAATTCTTAACAGAACAGTCATTTGCTTCTTTGAAAATCCGGCATAGGTAAGAGTGGCTGATGTTAAAATGCTTGCAGATTTCGGTGATAGAAAGGTCAATCTTATTATAGCTGTATTTAATATATTCGGTTACGGCATCGACAAGGTCTGTGTTTTTCAGCTCATAGTCACGGGTGTTATAGTCTATAATTTTATAAAAAGCCGCTAAAACGTCATAATACCCCACTTGATTTTGTTTGATTTTCTTTGTAAATAAGTGTTCTAACAGCATGGAAACATTATTAAAACTTTTACATTTTCTGACCGGGTTTTCCAGAGAAAAACCCAGTAATTTTCCGTAAAACGAGGCACTATCTTCAAAAAAATCAAACCATGCATATTTCCACGGTTTTTCCTCATCCGGATAGTAACAACAGTCCACATTTTGTGGAAGAAACAACATATCTCCCTGAGATAATTTATATGTATTGTTATTAACTTTCAGATAACCGCATCCATCTAAAATGATGTGAAGCGCAGAATAAGGAAGCACTCTGAAAAGCTTACAAGGGGTGACATAGTCGAAGTTATCATAGCCAAGATCAAGGATTAAATGGTCTTTCGCTTTGCGTTCGTAAAACGTGATGTATAAGTTTTTTTCCTCCATAAAGTTCATACAAATCACCTCAGTTTTATTATATAAAGGAGGTGCCTGGCTGTCAAGCGGTTGTGTAAAAAAACACAGCAATCTGGTAAAAAACTTCATTTACCATTTCCATATATAATGGTATGATAAGCTTGAGGATAAAAGTATCTTGCAGTAAAAAGGGTTAAAACTCTTCAGTTTGAGCCTTGTTCCATCTTTTAGGGGAAGCGCCAACTTGCGCTGTAAAAACCTTTGAAAAGTGATACACATCACAATATCCTAAGCTGGAGGCAATTTCAGAAACTGTGAAATGCTTACTTTCAAGCATTTCTTTTGCGGCAGAAATGCGAAGCGTATCCCGAAACTCGGTGACGGTCATGCCGGTACACTTCAGAAATTTTGCCCTAAGGTGCGAGGGTGAGACAGAGCAGTAATCTGCAAGAGCCTTTCCGGAGAAATTGTTTTTAAAATTCTGGTGAATAAACGAGATGGCTTTTGCAATATCCTTATCTGGAAATTGGTTTGACATACGACTTTTAATAATGTCATAATAAATAGTCAAAAGTTTGACTCTGCAGCTTACATATGAGTCCCACTCCAAAGATTGCCAGATGCTGCAAATGTTTTTCAGCTTTTCGATTTCTCTTTCGCTTGCGTGATGCACAAAGGGGAGGAGGGATTTATCGGTATCTACTGTCAGTTCACTGGTGATGTATGAACAGGGTGCCGGGCACTTTATGGTGTAATCATCCCCACGGCTGACAAAAAGGACATCTCCGGCTGTGATGTTATAGCCCTTACCGCTATTGGAAATGGCAAAACCATTCCCCTCAGTCAGCAGAATAAAACCATCGGCTGACCGATTGGGATTGTGATAGTTGAAATCCGTATTTTCTGTTTTGAATATGATGGTTTGGATATCCTTGATATCGAGCTTTAGTTTCTTGCGCAAAACAATCACCTCTTGTGTAGTATTATACATTTAAAATTTTGAAAAATCAATATTTTTCAAAGATAAGTATTTTTAAAATCAGCGTTTTATACAAAAAGAGAGTTCTATTTTACATTGATAGAAATGGTCATATTTTGTACAATATTAGTATAGATAAATATGATGGGGAGATTGCTATGATAAAATTTGAACCGTACTACATGCCGGCGGCTTCCATGGGGGAGCAAAATCCAATGCCGGATATTAAAAATGTCAGCTATATTCATGCCGGATATGAGATGACGGATAAAGTCTGTGAAGAGGAAAAAACCTATCTGGGTAAAGGTATGATTGCTACCATGCTGCCATACAAAATGCAGGATGGTTATAACCGTGAAAAAACGAAGCGGGCATTTAACGCAGCTGTCCTTGAAAATGATTTTCTTAAGGCTGTTTTTCTGCCGGAATTAGGTGGCCGTTTGTGGTCACTTTTTGATAAAAAAAAATAACCGCGAACTTTTGTATGTAAACCCTGTGTTTCAGCCCGGGAATCTTGGGCTTCGTAATGCTTGGTTTTCGGGCGGGGTAGAGTTTAATGTGGGCATTAAAGGGCACAACCCCTTAACCTGTTCGCCTCTTTGGTGTGCTGTGGATTCTTGCCCGGAGGGTGAGGTGCTGCGGCTTTACGAATTTGAACGCATACGCGGTGTCGTATACAGCATCAACGCCTGGCTTCCGGAGGATTCATCGGTTTTATTTATAAAAAACAGAATCGAAAACACCTCTGCTGAACAAAAGCACATGTATTGGTGGTCTAACATTGCTGTTCCGGAAACACCCGAGACCCGCGTGCTTGTTCCGGCAAAGGAATCGTTTTTAAGCTTTTATAATGCCAATCACTACATTCTCGATAAAGCGACCATTCCGGTACACGAGGGTCTGGATGTGACCTATCCGTGCAAAATTCCCTCATCCCGTGACTTTTTCTACAAAATACCCGAGGATGACTTTAAATGGATTGCAACGGCAGATGAACAGGGGAAAGGTCTTCTGCAATGCTCAACAAGAGAATTTTTGGGAAGAAAACTCTTTGTATGGGGGCAAGGACAAGGTGGTCGGAACTGGAACGAATGGCTCTCCGAGGAAGGCTCTGCTTACATAGAGATTCAGGCGGGGCTTGCCCATACGCAGCTGGAGCATATCCCGATGGCAGGGCACACAGTTTGGGAATGGACAGAGGCCTATACAGCGCTGACTATGGATGCGGATGTTGCACACGGTAACTATGAAAGAGCGACTCGGGAAGTGGAAGCCTATATGCTCGATCGTGTTGGAAATCCCAATGCGCTTACTTTTCCTGATCAGACAAAGGCCATTGGTTCTGAAATTATATATAAAGGGTCCGGCTGGGGCTATGTAGAAGAAATCATCCGGGGTGAAAAAATCAGCGATTTTTGTAGTTTTTTACCCGACGAAGATGATGAAACGAAAGAATGGATAAGACTTGCAAACGAAAATGTTTTCCCGGAACCGCCTACTGACAGAGAGCCCCAAAGCTACGTTAAGGGTGCCTATTGGCTATCTAAGCTTGAAGCTCTTGCCGAACAAACCTGGTACAGCCTGTTGCATATCGGTGTTATAAAATATGCTGCCGGTGACGTGGATGGGGCAAAACAAGCGTGGGAGGATTCCGTCAAAACCAATCCGTCACCTTGGGCATTCCGAAACCTTTCAATGGTATACAAAAATGAACTGCATGATGGGAAAACGGCCAAGGAATATATTTTAAAAGCCTTTGCCTTGAAAAATGATTCTCTTGCTCTTTGCACAGAACTTGCGGCGCAACTGACCAGTGAGGACGATGATGAGCGGTGGCTGGCGATTTATGATTCTTTGCCCGGGGAACTGCAAATTTCGGGCAGGCTGCGTCTTTATAAAGCAATTGCACTTATGAATCTTGGCAGATTAAGGCAAGCGACGGCGATCGTTAATTCTGATTTCGTTATGAATGATATAAAAGAGGGCGAACTATCCGTTTCTCATTTGTGGTTTGAGCTATATCGCAGACTGTATGCGGAAGAAGCAGGAGTTCTATATGATTCGACTGATATAAAACTAAAACAAGAAGCAGACGAAAAGTATCCGTTACCTCGTACACTTGATTTCAGAATGCATGAATAACCGTTGTTTTTGAAATAAGAGAAACGAAAGAATACACAAGAGGCTTTTGAGACTTGTATGCAAAAAGAAGCATCCGGCATCTGTAGTGTTACGCAGGTGCTTTTGAAAAGGAGAATGTTCTATGAATCAAAAGTTTTTAATTGGCTTTGGGAAACGCATTATTACGCCACCGTTGGGTGCGCGGCTTTATGGTTATCCTTATGAAAGGCCGGCAACAGCCGTGCATGCC
>JAZSJR010000086.1:0-2167 GCA_045534415.1 Clostridia bacterium | reverse complement strand
ACTTTTTGCCAAAGCAACATCCTCCGGTGTAATCTGCATATGAACAGGACAGCCGCCTTTAATAAAATGAAAGGTTTTTTCAGGGATCTGTTTTGCCAGCCAGGAGCCCAAATTGCAATCCGGAATAAACAAAATTTCCTTTTGAGGCATTTTTTTAATGGTTTCAAGAGCCGAGGCTGAAGTAACACACAAGTCACATTCTGTCTTGAGCTCAGATGTGGTGTTGATATACGCCACTACAGCACTGCCCGGACACTGTTTTTTCAGTTCAATCAACTCAGCCCGGGTCAACTGCTCTGCCATAGGGCAACCGGCGTCAGGATGAGAGAGTATCACTTTTTTCTCCGGTGAGAGAATTTTTGCAGTTTCAGCCATAAAGCGAACACCGCACATTAAAATGGTTTTCTGAGGTGCTTCTGCCGCTTTTTGACTTAAGGCAAAAGAGTCACCAATAAAATCTGCCACCTCGTGTATATCCTGTGTTTGATAAGCATGAGCTAAAATACAAACATCTTTTTCTTTCTTTAATTGCAAAATCGCTTGCTGCAACTCATATGTAGAACCCATTACTACCCCTCCTATGATATCTAATTATATCCGTTTTTTCTATAAAAGTCAACAAAAGTTTACACAAAAGTTTACACCTGTATTGAAATCTGTAAACTTTTGTGATACAATAGGCGTAAGTTGTCATAAAAATAGCAACAAATTACTGTAAATTGTATGATTTTGCAACATAACGGAGGCAGTATGAATACAGACATACTCATTGTTGGCAGCGGTTGCTCTGGTCTTTATTGCGCCCTTCACCTGCCAAAAGAGAAACAAATTACAATCATCACAAAAACCAATCTGCAAGACAGCGATTCTTATCTGGCTCAGGGGGGCATCTGCGTTTTAAAGGACGAAAGCGATTATGATGCCTTTTTTGAAGACACCTTAAAAGCCGGTCATTACGAAAATGACAAAGAAAGCGTTTCTATTATGATTCGCTCTTCTTGCGATGTTATTTCCGACCTTGTCAGCTATGGTGTGGAATTTTCAAAAAAAGCAGACGGCAGCTTCAATTATACCAAGGAAGGTGCCCACTCAAACAACCGCATTTTGTTCCACCACGACATTACCGGTAAGGAAATCACCTCCAAGCTTTTAAATGAGGTGCAAAGCCGGGATAATATTACCATTTACGAATACACCACGCTGCTGGATATTGTTGAAGCAGAAGGTGAGTGTGTTGGTGCAGTGATTGCTGATAAGGATGGTGCTATCAAAACCATCCAAGCAGCTTATACGGTTCTTGCCTGCGGTGGTATTGGCGGTTTGTATCGCCATTCTACAAACTTTAAGCACCTGACAGGAGATGCTGTTGCCATCTCTGCCCTGCACGGCGTGACACTGAAAAATATGAACTATGTTCAGATTCATCCTACAACTCTCTATTCAAAAGAGCCGGAAGAACGAAGCTTCCTCATTTCTGAATCCGTCCGGGGTGAAGGCGCTAAGCTTTATAATAAGGCTATGATGCGTTTCACTAACGAACTTTCCCCCAGGGATGTTCTGACAGGTGCCATTCACAAACAAATGGAAGCTGACGGCTCAGACTTTGTGTGGGAGGACCTAAGAACCATTCCACAGGAAGAGCTTACCAGTCACTTTCCCAATATTGTTCAGCACTGCCAAGAAAAAAACTACGATGTTACCCGGGAGTGTATTCCAGTGGTGCCTGCACAACACTACTTTATGGGCGGCATTCAGGTAGACCATAACAGCAAGACCTCACTAGAGCGGCTCTATGCTGTTGGTGAAACTGCCTGCAACGGTGTGCACGGCAAAAACAGGCTGGCAAGCAACTCCCTTTTAGAGAGCCTTGTATTTGCAAAACGAGCAGCAATGGATATTAAAAACAATCCTAAAGAATCCATTCCATTGCCACCTGTTGACCTCACCCCATACAGCGACAGAAAAAAACTGGAAGAAAAATACCGCAAGCTGGTGCTTGACGAAATAGAAAAATCAAATCACGAAAAAGGAGAATGAAATGATGTTTGACAAAGCAACTATGCTGTTAAAAGTAGACCCCTTAATTTTGAGTGCGCTGGAAGAGGACATCACCAGTGAAGATGTTTCCACAAACAGTGTGATGCCCCAAAAAACCATGGGCGAGGTT
>JAZSJR010000116.1:0-3750 GCA_045534415.1 Clostridia bacterium | reverse complement strand
AACCCAGTTTTTCAGCAACTACTCGCTGATTGCACTGTTTGCATCCGGTTTTTGGGTTTCTGTCTGGTTCTGCGTGTTGTCTGTATTTTTGTCAAGTCGGATCGTAGCCATGTGGTTCTGGGAGCCAAGGGGTTGGCCATTAGTATTGTCTTCCTAAGACCGCTTGGCCTCCGACTTAGATACAAAACCCAGTTTTTCAGCAACTACTCGCTGATTGCACTGTTTGCATCCGGTTTTTGGGTTTCTGTCTGGTTCTGCGTGTTGTCTGTATTTTTGTCAGTCTCATTCTGAGCTGAAGGTTTTTCAGTTGTAGTTTCGGTTGTGTTCGGTGCTGTTGTTGAAGGCATAACTTCATCCACGCCTTCTTTCATAGCATTACAACCTACCAGGCTGCCTGCTGCAATCATCACTGCTAGGGCACCCACTAAAATTTTGCTTTTCATGATTTTCCTCCTCATTTTTTAATAAACCGCAAGATAATCTGCTTGCGGTAATCAATATTAGTATATGATATTTTTGTCCGAATTATCACTCTTTTAAATTCTTGCAAAAAAACATGAAAAAAAGAACTGTCATCACAGTTCTTTTTTTACTAACATATTTGAAATTTTCGCATAAGTTTCAATATCCAGTGCCTCTCCACGAATTGTTTCACTAATTCCCAAACGGCTTAAAAGCTCTTTCAATTCTTCTTTACAGGCTCCTAAAGAAGCGCCGCCTACACTGTTTAAAAATGTTTTTCGTCTTTGCCCAAAGGCTGCTTTAATCAAGCTAAAAAAGTGGTTCTCATCCAAAACCTCAACCGGTGGTTTTTCCCGCCGCACAAGGCGAATCACCGATGACCAAACCTTGGGTGCCGGCATAAATGCCTCCGGCGGTACATCCCGCACAGGTTCAGCAATTGCACGGTAGTCAACTGCCAGGGTAATGGCACCAAAATCCTTTGAACCTGCCTTAGCCGAGAGTCTGCGGGCAACCTCACGCTGAATCATAACAACAATAGATTCAATCCGCTTCTCTTCCATAAGCTTCATAATAATGGGGGTTGTAATGTAATAAGGCAAATTTGCAATCACCTTAACCGGCTTGTCCCCAAAACATTCGTCAAATAACCGGTCTAAATCGACTTTTAAGATATCTTCATTGATAACCGTGACGTTACCATACGCTGATAAGTTCTTTTGCAGAACAGGCAAAATAGAGGTATCAATTTCAACAGCAACCACTGTCCCTGCCCTTTTTGCCAACTCATTGGTCAACACGCCCATACCGGGTCCAATTTCCAAAACGCAGCTATCCTCATCAAGTTCTGCTGCAGATACAATATCCAAAAGAACAGATTCATCTGTTAAAAAGTTCTGACCCAGCCCCTTTTTAGGGCGAAGACCCTCACCGGCAAGCTGCTTTTGCACAGCTTTTTTTGAAGAAAAATCCATCTTACTCTCCTTTGGCTTCTGCCTGCTGCTTCTCCAGCTTCTTTGCTTCATCTTCAGGGTATCCGAATTTTTCCAAAATCATCTGACGGGTCGCAGCCGCATCATACACGTAGTAAGAAACGCCACCAATATAGGCGCTCTCACCCGGCAATGTGTGAGTATTAAGAGATTCTGCCGTCAGTTTTTTAACCAGTTTAAGATATCCCATAGCATCAGAAGCCGTAAAGTTTGTCTCAACGTTTTCATAAATTTCTTTAATCAACGTGGGCGCTTTTACAAGATACTGGGGTTTTAACTTCTGCTCAAAGAGTGCTCGTAAAAAATCCTGTTGAACGGGAATTCTGCCATTATCACCGGTTGCATAACCGGCACGGTAGCGGACAACACCCTCAGCTTTTTTACCGTCTAGCTTCTGATAGCCTTTGTTCACATGAATATATAAATCCTGAGTTGGGTCTTCATAATGCATATCCATAGGCACATTAAATTCAACGCCACCCAAAATGTCAATCACGTTACGAAAACCCTCAAAATCAATTTCGCAGTAATAGTGAATGGGCATCCCGGTAATCTGCTTCACAAGACCAATAATGGTCTCCTCTGGATTTTTATAACCCATAGCATGGTTAATTTTATCATGCTTCGAAGACGAATACCGCACTCTGGTATCTCGGGGAATTGACAAAAGGTTAATCTGCTCTTTGTCAGGGTCAAGTGAAACCAGCATAATAACATCAGAACGCGTCCCATCCTTATCCATTCCCAAACACAAAATATTCACTTTATCAGTTGTCGCTTTATCAAGCAACTTAATAATTTCATTTGAAATGCTTGACCCAAACATAAGCTGTGATACCTGCAGCCCTGCAGCAAGAACCGATACAACCAAAACAGTGACCAGCATTGATATAAAAAACTTCTTCATCGTCTTATGTCCTTTCGCGTAAGTACAAACATACCCATTATAATATTATATATTATATCATTCCACATATATATTGTCAATTCCTTTTAAAAACAGCATCCCCTGAACATATAGCAACACAGCGTCACATTGCCATATGTTCAGGGGATGCATTCACAAAGTAGTCCTATGGAGTAAAATGGGGTATATCGCTTCATTTCTGACTGCCCCATATTTTTAAAACCCCGCCGTGCCGTGTGTAGGATTAATTTTTACCTGCCTGAGCAGGTGGGTATCCTCTCGCATGTTTTATATGTCCCCTGGCCGATAAACGGGGGGCGTATACGCCACACACGAAGCCGGATTCCCTATCAATTAGTGTTGGTAAAATAAAAATCGCTAAATCACGAACACCGCAGGGAAACAATTCACTGACTACATTCTTATTCTAGCACAGTTTCAAAAAATTATCAATACAAATCATAAAAATTTTGCTGTATATTTCTTCCGCAAAACCCCTTGTCTTTTGCCTCCGAATATAGTACAATAAAAGGTGAATTGTTTCAATAAACTTTTCTGAACATAGCTACAACCTTATCTTAACATAAAAGGAGAAAACTATGATTGAATTACGAAATAAACAAGGCTTCATCTGTGATATGGACGGTGTTATCTACCACGGCGACCGTCTGCTTCCCGGGGTAACTGAATTTGTTAACTGGATGCAAAAAGAAAAAAAGGAATTTTTATTCCTCACAAACTCCAGTGAATATTCTCCCTTAGAGTTAAAACACAAGCTTGCACGTATGGGGCTTGATGTCGATGAAAGCCACTTTTACACAAGTGCATTGGCAACCGCCCATTTCCTAAAAAGTCAGATGCCCGGCTGCAGTGCTTATGTCATCGGCGCCCCGGGGCTTTTAAATGCTCTCCATGATGCCGGCATTGCTTTAAACGATGTGAATCCTGACTACGTTGTGGTTGGCGAAACCAAAAACTATAACTATGACAGCGTGCTCCGTGCCGTCACTCATGTCTATAACGGTGCCCGACTCATTGCTACCAACACAGACCTCACCGCCCCCGGTCAGAACGGCATCATTCCTGCCTGCCGTGCCTTTGTTGCCCCCATTGAACTGGCAGCAAAACGCTCTGCTTATTTTATCGGCAAGCCAAATCCCCTCATGATGCGGACAGGCCTTAAAAAACTGGGCGTTCACTCTGAAAACGCCGCCATGATTGGCGACAGAATGGATACCGACATCATCGCCGGCATTGAAACCGGCCTTGATACCGTCTTGGTTCTCTCCGGTGTCACAAGCCGTGATGACCTAGTGGATTACCCCTACCGCCCCACCTACATTTTAGACGGTGTTGGCAATATCCCAAATGCATAACTATAATAATGAT
>JAZSJR010000176.1:0-10581 GCA_045534415.1 Clostridia bacterium | reverse complement strand
TCAAACGTTGTAATGACTTTGGTGCCGGCGGTGTTTCCGTTGCTGTGGGCGAATTGGCTGACGGTCTTTTCATTGACCTTGACAAAGTCCCCAAAAAGTATGACGGTTTAGACGGTACTGAGCTTGCCATCAGCGAATCTCAGGAACGTATGGCTGTTGTCATTGCTGAAGAAAACGAAGCAAAATTCTTTGCTCTTGCTAAAGAAGAAAACTTAGAGGCAACTCGTGTTGCAGTTGTAACAGAAGAAGCACGCCTGCGTATGCAGTGGCGTGGCAAATTGATTTGTGACATTTCCAGAGAATTTTTGAATACAAACGGCGCAACCAAAAAGACAAAGGTTAAGCTTTCTGCTCCCGAAACACCTGCATATTTTGCTGAAAGCGAAGTAGCAGACGTTAAGGCAAAATGGCTTGATACCTTAGCTGACTTAAACGTTTGCTCGCAGAAAGGTTTGTGCGAGCGTTTTGACGCATCCATCGGTGCAGGCACTGTGTTGATGCCCTTTGGCGGTAAATATCAGCTGACACCGGAAGATGTAATGGCGGCTAAAGTTCCCACCGGAACAAAAACTGATACCGCAACCTTAATGTCTTTTGGTTATCAGCCCCGCCTTGCAAAAGAAAGTCCCTTTGATGGTGCAGTTTATGCTGTGGTTGAATCTCTGGCTAAAATCGTGGCTGCCGGTGGTGACAGAAAAGAGGTATACTTAACATTCCAGGAATATTTCTGCCGTCCCGGTGAAGACCCGGCTCGTTGGGGTCTGCCCTTTGCGGCACTCT
The DNA here is from genome assembly GCA_045534415.1 of Clostridia bacterium. Taxonomy (GTDB): domain Bacteria; phylum Bacillota; class Clostridia; order UBA1381; family UBA9506; genus UMGS755. The sequence goes on along the minus strand of JAZSJR010000176.1, from coordinate 9,801 downwards.
TAGGTGCTTACCGTGCCCAGAAAGCACTGTGCATTGGGGCTATCGGGGGTAAGGACTCTATGTCCGGTTCATTTAACGACTTGGATGTTCCCCCGACCCTGGTTTCCTTTGCAGTTGTTCCCACCTCTGCAAAAACGGTGGTATCCAGCGAGCTTAAGGCAGCAGGTAATGCGCTGTGGCTGATTAGCCCTGAGAGAATGGCTGATGGTCTGCCTGATTTCTGCGACATGAAAGCAAAATATGATGCGCTCTATGCGCTGATTCAGTCCGGCAAGGTGCTCTCTTCTTACACTGTAAAAGAGGGTGGTATTGCAGCGGCTGTTTCTAAAATGGCATTTGGTAACAAGATTGGTGCAGAGCTTTGCCCGTGCATTAAAAACCGCCTGTTTGTGCCTGATTTGGGTGCTATTATCATTGAAACTGCAAAAGATGTTGAAGTGCCCTTCGGCAAAAAGATTGGTTCAACAAACGATTCCGGCAATATTTCAATTGATGGTGTGGTAATTTCAATTGATGAAATGCTCTCTGTTTGGAAAGCGCCCTTAGAAAACATCTTCCCCACCGAGGCAAAGGGTGGCGAGGGCGAAATTCCTGCTTTTGTTGGCGAAGCAAAATGCCCCATCGTTGCAAAGAATAAAGTTGCTCGTCCCAAAGTGTTTATTCCTGTATTCCCTGGGACAAACTGTGAATATGACACAGAAAAGGCATTCCGCGAAGCCGGTGCAGAGGGCGACATTTTCGTACTGAAAAACTTAACACCCTCTGATATTACTGAGTCCGTTGAGGAAATGGTTAAACGCATCCGTCAGAGCCAGATTATTATGATTCCCGGCGGTTTCTCAGCAGGTGACGAGCCGGAAGGTTCCGGCAAATTTATTGCTACCGTGTTCCGTAACCCCGCAATCAGCGAGGCGGTTACTGAACTCTTAAAACAGCGTGATGGTTTGATGCTGGGTATCTGTAATGGTTTCCAGGCGCTGGTGAAACTGGGTCTTGTGCCTTATGGTGAAATCTGCGAATTAAAAGACGATTCTCCCACACTGACCTACAACGCCATCGGCAGACACGTTTCACAGATGGTTTACACCCGTGTTGCATCCTGCAAGTCACCTTGGTTGTCTCTTTCAAATGTGGGCGATATCCACGCTGTTCCTGTTTCTCACGGTGAGGGTCGCTTTGTGGCAAATGCAGAATGGGTGAAGAAACTGGCTGAAAACGGTCAGATTGCAACCCAGTATGTTGACCTTAGTGGCAAACCCACCTATGAAACACCCTTTAACCCCAACGGCTCTGTATGTGCGATTGAGGGTATCACTAGTCCCGACGGCAGAGTTTTGGGTAAAATGGCTCACTCTGAACGCCGTGGTGATCAGATTTCTAAAAACATTTACGGCGAGCTGGATCAGAAGATTTTTGCTTCCGGTGTGTCTTACTTCAAATAATCGCTAGGAGCGTGTTCTGTGATGATGCAAAAGCTATCTGAAGCTGCAGAATTTATTCTGAATAAGATTGGTACCCGTCCGGAAATTGCCTTAATTTTAGGCACCGGACTGGGCTCTTTTGCAGACCTGTTAGAAGACGCAGTCACTGTTCCGTACTGTGAAATCCCCGGCTTTCCTGTCAGCACGGCACCCTACCACAAGGGTCTGCTGGTTTCAGGGCGGCTGGGTAACAAACAGATTGTGGTTATGCAGGGCAGAGTGCATTACTATGAGGGTTATTCCATGCATGAGGTTGCCTTTCCCGTTTGGGTTTTAAAAAAGCTCGGTGTGAAAACTCTGTTTGTGACAAATGCCTCAGGTGCCATTAACTTGAATTATCATGTAGGCACCTTAATGATGCTTTCTGACCACATCAAGTTCTTTAACGATACCCCCCTCAGGGGCGAAAACTTAAATGAATTTGGTTCCCGGTTTTTTGATATGTCAAATGCCTATAGCCCCCGGCTCAGGGCTTTGGCAAAAGAAAAAGCAAAAGAGCTTTCCATCCCCTTAGCAGAAGGGGTTTATGCCTATATGTCCGGTCCCAACTATGAAACCCCGGCAGAAATCCGCATGCTCAGAACCTTGGGCGCCGATGTGGTGGGTATGTCCACCGTGCCGGAGGTGTTAGCTGCCGTTCACAGCGGTATGGAGGTTTTTGGTATGTCATTTTGCGTGAATATGGCGGCGGGCATTGAAAAAGAAATTAAGCATTTAGGATTTAATGAGGTGGCCATTGGCCATTTTAAAGCGCTTGTCAGCGCTATGATAGCAGAACTATAGCGGAGGAATCTATGGTAAATCAGGATCATATCAGAAATTTTTCGATAATTGCACATATTGACCACGGTAAGTCTACCTTAGCAGACCGGCTTTTAGAAAAAACCGGTCTTTTAACTGAGCGCGAAATGGAAGCGCAGATACTGGATAATATGGACTTAGAGCGTGAACGTGGCATTACCATTAAGGCTCGTGCCGTGCGCCTTTTGTATCAGGCGCAAAATGGGGAAGAATACGTTTTAAACTTGATTGACACCCCGGGTCACGTTGACTTTAATTATGAGGTTTCCCGCAGCCTGGCAGCCTGTGAGGGCGCACTTTTAATCGTGGATGCAGCCCAAGGCATTGAGGCGCAGACCCTGGCAAACACCTACCTTGCCATTGACCATGATTTGGAGATTATGCCGGTTATCAACAAAATTGACCTGCCTGCGGCACGACCTGATGAGGTTGTGGAAGAAATTGAAAACATCATCGGCATTCCCGCAGAAGATGCACCCAGAATTTCCGCCAAAAACGGCATTGGTATTGAAGAGGTGCTGGAGCAGATTGTGGAGCTTATCCCTCCGCCGAAAGGGGACAGCGAAAAGCCTCTTTCTGCCCTGATTTTTGACAGTTTTTATGACCCTTATAAAGGGGTTATTATCTATTTCCGTGTGATGGACGGATGCTTAAAAGCCGGTGATACCATCCGTCTGATGGCAACAGAGAAAGAATTTGACGTGGTTGAGGTTGGCTATCTTCACCCCAACGGCTTTTTGAAATGCGATAAGCTTTCTGCCGGTGAGGTTGGCTATCTCACCGCATCCATCAAAAATGTGTCCGACACCCGTGTGGGTGATACCATTACCTTGGCAAATCGTCCGGCTGAAGCGCCCCTTGCTGGCTACAAGCAGGTTAACCCTATGGTTTTCTGCGGTATCTATCCTGCAGACGGCGCAAGATATGACGATTTGCGTGATGCGCTGTTTAAATTACAGCTTAACGACGCATCCCTCTCCTTTGAGCCTGAAACCTCTGTGGCGTTGGGCTTTGGCTTCCGTTGCGGCTTTTTGGGGCTTCTGCACATGGAAATCATGCAAGAACGTCTGGAACGGGAATATAACCTAGACTTAGTGACAACCGCCCCCAGCGTTGTTTATAAAGTGAATAAAACAAACGGTGAGGAGCTTTGGATTTCAAACCCCACCAACATGCCGAACCCCAGTGAAATTTTAACTATGGAAGAGCCTATGGTAAAGGCTGATATTATGACCCCGACAGAGTTTATTGGCAGCGTTATGGAGCTTTGTCAGGAGCGTCGCGGCGTTTATAAAAACACCACTTATATTGATACTGACCGTGCACAGCTTCACTATGATTTGCCTCTTAACGAAATTATTTATGACTTCTTTGATGCGCTTAAATCCCGCACCCGTGGCTATGCAAGCTTTGATTATGAGCTTGCCGGCTATGAAAAGTCTGACCTTGTGAAGCTGGATATTTTGTTAAATGGCGACATGGTGGATGCCCTTTCTTTCATTGTGCACTCTAGTAACTCTTATACCCGTGGCCGAAAGATTGCCGAAAAATTAAAAGCCGCCATTCCTCGTCAGCTCTTTGAAATTCCCATTCAGGCGGCAATCGGGAACAAAATCATCGCACGTGAAACGGTTAAGGCCATGCGTAAAGACGTTTTGGCTAAGTGTTACGGCGGTGACATCACTCGTAAGAAAAAATTGTTGGAAAAACAGAAAGAGGGTAAAAAACGGATGCGTCAGGTGGGCAGCGTAGAGGTGCCTCAGGAAGCATTTATGTCCGTTTTGAAGCTGGATGAATAACATGACAGGACTTTATATTCACTTTCCCTTTTGCAAACAAAAATGCCACTACTGCGACTTTGTTTCCTACCCCGGAATGCTATCTTTCGGGGAGCGTTATGTTGATGCGCTTATAGAGGAGATGGAAGCTTACCGTGGTGCATTAGTTGATACCGTCTATTTAGGCGGCGGAACGCCCACAGCACTGGCACCTGCTCTTTTAGAGCAGGTGTTATCTCGTGTGGCGTCTTCTTTTTCTTTAGCAGAAAATTGCGAGATTACCGTTGAGGCAAATCCCGGCACCTGCGATAAAAGCACCTTTTCGGCGCTGGCTTCTTGTGGTGTGAACCGCATCAGCCTTGGGGTGCAGTCTTTTATAGATTCTGAGCTGTCTCTACTTGGCAGAATCCATACAAAGGATGATGCCGTCCGTAGCGTAGAGGCTGTGCGCGCAGCAGGCATCCGCAATTTGAGCCTCGACTTAATGTTTTCCATTCCCGGGCAGACAAGAGAGAGCCTGTATGACAGCTTGTTCCGTGCGGTCGCCTTAGAACCGGAGCATTTGTCTTGCTATTCCCTGATTTTGTGCGAGGGCACGCCTATGTATGAGGCATATAACCGGGGCGAAATCCCTCTGCCTGATGAGGATGAGGACCGGGACCGCTATGCTCTTTTGGTTGAATTTTTAGAAAAGCATGGCTACGAGCGGTATGAGATTTCAAATTTTGCAAAAGACGGAAAAATCTCCCGCCATAACACAAAATATTGGCTCCGTGCGCCGTATATTGGTTTGGGTGCGGCGGCACACTCTTTTTATGAGAATCGTCGGTTTGAAAACCCGACATCCCTTTCAGACTATTTTGAGCAGGTAGAAAAACGCAGAAAGCCTGTGGGTGAAACCATCACAGAAGAAGATGCCATGGGTGAATTTATGTTTTTAGGCCTCCGGCAGACAAAAACCGGGGTACTTCGAAGTGAGTTTCAAAAGAGTTTCGGCAAAAGTTTAGATGCTGTTTTCGGCAAAACTGTAAAAAAACTGAGTGAGCTTGGCTTGCTTGTTGACGACGGCGAGAAAGTCCGGCTGACAGACCGTGGGATTGATGTTTCAAATGCTGTTTTCTGTGAGTTTATCTAGGAGGTAGAAAAATGCAGAAAAAGTGGTTTCGTCTGGTTTTCAGGCGGCGTGTATTTGTAATTTTACTGCTGATGCTGCAGCTTTTTTTAATGGGTGCCACCATTTACAGCTCCGGCAAAACCTATCAGTGGATTTATAATGCACTATCTGTTTTGAGCGTTGTGGTGGTTTTAAATGTCATCTCTTCCGGCAAGCGGACGCCATATAAGCTCCTTTGGGCGGTTATCATTCTTGCCTTTCCCTTGTTTGGTGGGCTTATGTACCTGTTGGTGCGCCTGCAGGGGGTTACCATGACCTTTCGCCGGGACCATGCCCGGGCAGAGGCAAGCTTAAAGCCCCATTTTCTGCAAAGCTCAACCATAAAAGAGGGTTTTAAAACAACCTGCCCCGGTTATATAAACCATTGTAATTATCTGACGGATAGCTGTGGCTTTCCGGTTTATAAAAATGAATCGGCAACCTTTTTATCTCCCGGGGAAGAGATGTTTGGGGCGCTTATGGAGGTGTTATCCGGCGCAAAGCGATTTATCTTTTTAGAGTTTTTTATTATTGAAGAGGGCAGAATGTGGAATTCTATTTTAGACATTCTGCAAAAAAAGGTAAAAGAGGGGGTTGAGGTGCGGCTGATATATGATGACTTAGGCTGCTTTTTACTTTTGCCCCACGATTATGAAAAAAGGCTTGCGGCTATGGGCATCCGCTGTGTGGTATTTAACAAGTTCCGTCCGGCTCTTTCCACCCTGCAAAATCACCGTGACCACAGAAAAATTGCGGTAATAGATGGGGAGTATGCCATCTGTGGCGGTGTGAACCTTGCAGATGAATATATTAACGAAAAAAAGAGGTTTGGTCACTGGAAGGATGCGGCACTTTGTGTATCGGGTTCTGCCGTTGACAGCTATACCTATATGTTCTTAAGCCTTTGGCAGACACTCACAGCAGAAAAAACAGAGGTTTCAGGCTATCTTGCTCCCCGAAATCAGAAAGAAGAATCAGATGGCTACGTCATTCCTTACTGTGACAGCCCCATTGATGAAGAATATGTCAGTGAAAAAGTATATTTAAATATAATAAATGGCGCGCGGCGGTATTTATATATTGAAACTCCCTACCTGATTATTGATGACAGCATGATTTCTGCTTTGGTTTTAGCGGCAAAGAGCGGTGTGGATGTGAAAATTATGACCCCCGGTATGCCGGATAAGAAATCTGTTCACCTAACTACCCGGTCATATTATCGCGAGCTTTTGGCGGGGGGCGTGAAAATTTATGAATATGCTCCGGGATTTTTACATTCAAAAGTGATGGTTTCAGATGACAGCGTAGCAACAGTGGGTACGGTGAATTTAGACTATCGCAGCCTGTATCTGCATTTTGAGTGCGGCACGTGGCTGTGCGAATGTGAGGCGGTTTTGGACATTAAAAGGGATTTTGAGGAAACCTTAAAGTCTTGTAAAGAAATTGGATTAAAAGACTGTAAAACCGGATTTTTCAAAGGTCTTCTGCAAAGCCTTTTCAGGTTATTTGCACCGCTTATGTAAAGGAAGAGAAAAATGAAGATTGTTACGATTAATGAAAATGACAGCGGCCAGCGTGTGGATAAGTTTTTATCCAAGCTGCTCACCGGTATGCCCCGCAGCCTTTTGTATAAGCAACTGCGGAATAAACGAGTAAAGCGGAACAAAAAGGCACTTTCGGCGCAAGACATCCTGCAGTGTGGTGATGAACTTTACCTTTATATTAACGATGAGTTTTTTGGCGAGGCAAAAGAGATAACCGCCAAAAGTGACGGGCTTTTAGTGGTTTATGAAGATGAAAACATTTTAGTGTGCGATAAGCCGGCAGGGCAGGCATCCCACGGTGGAGATGATTCCCTTTTATCTAAGGTGCAGGCATATCTGTTTGAAAAGGGAGAATATAACCCTAAGTCAGAAAACAGCTTTGCGCCGGCTCTTTCAAACCGGTTAGACAGAAACACCCGGGGGCTTTTGCTTGTGGCAAAAAATGCCCCGGCACAAAAGCTTTTAAATGAAAAAATAAAAAATCATGAGGTTACAAAAAAATACCGTTGTGTTCTATGTGGCACACCGAATGAGAAAACCGGCAGGCTGATAAACTATTTAAAGGCTGATGAGCAAGAAAACCGGGTACGGGTGGTCAAAAAGGACATACCCGGCGCGAAAGAAGCGATACTGGACTATCATATAATTAAGACGAAAAACGGAAAAAGCCTTGCAGATGTCACGCTGCTGACCGGAAGAAAGCATCAGATTCGTGTGCAGTTTGCGTATATCGGTACACCCCTTTTGGGCGATACCAAATACGGCGCACCCAAAGACAGTCGTTTTCGATATCAGGCACTGTGCGCCTATAGCCTGACCTTTGATTTTAAAGGCGATGGCGGTATATTGAGGAATTTAAAAGGAAAAACCGTTTTTATAGAAGAAAAGAGTTTTGGAAATTTTTGAAAATGTAATTTTCTCTTGCAAAGTATAACAATCTGTGATATACTATATTTGCCAAACAAAATCAAATAAAAAACTATAAAGTGGTGTGTATTTTTATGTGTAAAAATGCACGCTTATTTCAGCATACTGCTTTATGGTTTATGTTGATTTTGTTTGGCGACAAGAGCTGTGCATTTTTCGTGCGTCGGCTCTAAGCCGGCGCATTTTTTAAAGCAAAAAATGCATGGCTCATTTGTTGCCACACAAATCGATACAAACAAGAAAAAGGACGGTTTCCCGTCCTTTTTCGCTTGTAAAATTGTATCAATAATTCTTCTCTCTAATCTCAAAATAACTCTGGGGATGGGCACAAACAGGGCAAACCCCCGGGGCCTCTTTTCCAGTGTGAATATGCCCACAGTTGCGGCAAATCCAGCTTTGCTCTGTGAGGCGGGAGAAAACTTGTTTTTGCTCTAAGTTTGTAATCAGAGCGCGGAAACGTTCTTCATGCTCTTTCTCAATGGCAGCAACAGAGGAGAAAAGCTGTGCGATGGAGTCAAAGCCCTCCTCTTTTGCCGTTTTTGCAAATTCAGCATACATTTCTGTCCACTCACTGTTTTCCCCAGCGGCAGCATCTTCTAAGTTTTTGGCGGTGGCACCGATGCCGCCGAGTAGCTTAAACCAAATTTTTGCGTGTGCCTTTTCGTTATCAGCAGTTTGTCTGAAAATGGCGGCAATCTGCTCATAGCCCTCATTTTGGGCAACGGATGCAAAATAAGTATACTTGTTTCTTGCCTGAGATTCGCCGGCGAAGGCGGTGCGCAGATTCTGCTCGGTTTTTGTTCCGGATAGATTCATACAGTTCATCCTTTCAAGGTATTTTTTGTTAGTTTTTCCGTAAAACGGTAAATTATTCCCCTTTGACAGAAAAAAGCGGATATGGTACAATTTTTGTGAGAGGAAGATGGGCTATGAAATATGAAAGAATCGTAAAAGGTACTTTTATTAAAAGACCCAATCGGTTTATTGCTATTGTAGAAATAGATGGATGTGAGCAGGTGTGCCACGTAAAAAACACCGGCAGATGCAAAGAACTTTTAGTGCCTGGGGCAACGGTTTTTCTTCAGGAGGCAAAAAATCCTGACAGAAAAACAAAGCATGACCTGATTTCTGTTTATAAAGGTGACCGACTGGTGAATATGGACAGCCAAGTGCCAAACCGTGTGTTTTATGAATGGGTAAAGGCGGGAAACCTGTTTTCTGATGTGACACTGATTAAGCCGGAAACCACTTATAAAAATTCTCGCTTTGATTTTTATATAGAGGCAGACGGCAAAAAAATTTTTGCTGAAATCAAAGGAGTTACCTTAGAAAAAGACGGAGCGGTATTTTTCCCTGATGCGCCAACGGAGCGTGGGGTTAAACACATAAATGAGTTGATAGCGTGCATACAGGATGGGTATGATGCTTATATTTTCTTTGTAATTCAAATGGAGAATGTGACGCACTTTTCTCCTCACGATGAAACCCACAAGGCTTTTGGCGACGTTTTGCGTGCGGCAGAGAAAGCAGGGGTGAAAGTTCTGGCAGCAGCCTGCAGGGTGACGCAGGACTCTATAGAAATGGAAGATTTTGTGCCGGTTATGTTATAATTTTGTGCATAAAAGTGTGCCAGAGGGAAATAATAGAAAAAAAGTTTAAAAAACTTTCAAAAAACAGTTGACAAACCCTTTTTAAGGTGCTATAATATAATTCCGTGCTAAGGCGAAAGCTAAAGCACACCGAACCTTGAAAATTAAACAGAGCAGGCTCTAAATAAATTCATTTGAGTAATTTTGGATACAATCCAACAAAACAAGTCAGTATTGACTGGCTAGGAGATTATATGTCCTATATGGACTTATGATACAAACTTATAGAGAGTTTGATCCTGGCTCAGGACGAACGCTGGCGGCGTGCCTAACACATGCAAGTCGAGCGGGAAGCTTTCGAATTGAGACTTCGGTTGATTTTTGGAAGTGGAGAGCGGCGGACGGGTGAGTAACGCGTGAGTAACCTGCCCATAAGAGGGGGATAACAACCGGAAACGGTTGCTAATACCGCATATTATGCTTTTGTCGCATGACAGAGGTATGAAAGATTTATCGCTTATGGATGGA
>JAZSJR010000217.1:0-7146 GCA_045534415.1 Clostridia bacterium | reverse complement strand
GCGTGGTTTTCGTTATACAAAAAAAGCAACCCCCAAGGGTTGCTTTTATCATAATTAAAATTATCTAGTGCTTTTTATAGTAATCACCCAGCACAACAATATTATTGACTTCCATGCTGTCCCGAACCAGTTGATTTTTCTCCGTAATATAATCCGACGTTTCTGCACCTTCCTCTGAGGGGTTATAGTATCTCTTATTATCGAGCCAGGACCAGTTTTCAAAGTAAGCAAAACCATCATAGTCCGGATTCAAAACATCATTACCCAAATAACCCCCTGCCCGGTTGAGTCCAAACAGGTTCACTAATGTAGGTGCCCAGTCTACAGTCATCATTGGCTTCGTTACACGCTTAGGACGAATCCCCTTGGCATAAATAAACGCCGGAACACGATAAGAAAGGCCTCTTCCTTTCCACATATTCAGCATTTTTCCATCAGATATGCCATAGGCAAAATGGTCAGTATACGCCACAATAACGGTGTCATCTAACAAACCGTCTGCCTCCAGCCTGTCAAGCAGTTGTTTAAAAAAAGCATCGGTATCGGCAGCTAAAATCTGCATATTGTTTTTCTCACGGTGCATAGCAAGATTCACAAGGTCAGGTCGATATTCCTTGGCAAGCTGAAGCTTTGCACTGTCATCTGTGTAAGGTAAATGAGCCGAATAGGTAATGACGAAGTTGAAGAACGGCTGTTTTTCCGTCATTTTTTTATAAACAGCTTCGTTTTTCATCATATTGCTGTCAAGTTCTGCTTCTATCCCGGTCAAGCCAAAATCCGAGAGGGCGTTATATTTTTCATAGCCAAAGGCTTTGTGCATAATGCCCCGGTTATAAAACCCTGCATCATTAAAGTGGAAAGAATTTGTGGTGTAGCCTGCCTCCTTAAAGAGATTTGCCAAAGCATAAGGAAACCGATTGGTGCTGAAATGTGCCGCACTGGTGGCAGAAAGCGGCGTGAAATAACCCGTGTTAAAAGCAAACTCTGAACTGAAAGTGAACCCAACACCAAACATCGGCGCATGATAGCCCGAAAAGTTAATACCGTTATACATCATTTTGTAAAGCGTAGGTGTTGTTTTTCTGTCAATTGTCCAGGTGTCAATGCTCTCCAGCATCACAGCAATCACGTTTTTACCTTTAAAAAGACCAGTATAATCGTTCTCTGCCATCTCGCCCTTTTGGGCATAAAAAGCATCAACTTTGTTGTAATCTTCTTCACTGTATCGTTCATTCGGGAAAATCATAGTGTAAAGGTTTAAATAGGTGAACTGATACAGACCGGTAACCTCAAAACTTCTGTTCACATCGTTAAAATTCTTATAGACTGGGCGTGGTTTGCGCCAGGTGTCCCATTGATTCATAGCATCGTTGTGAAAAGCCGGCTGCATGTAAACATGAACCCCGCCAAGCACAAGCGCCGGCACCAGTAAACAGGTCCAGCGCCATTTAGAGCTTTTTGCAGGTGTTTGCCACAAAACTGCTGCCAATATCATCGAAAGAACTGCTCCTGCTACTATAATCAGCAGGTTCTTATCAACCATTGTGACAACATAATTTAAATAGTCTGTACCTTCGCCGGCGAGGGCGATGCTTTTCAGCCAGAAGAACTGGTTAAAAATTTTATGGTAGATGTATTCACTGAAAGCCAATGCCACAAAAATGAAAGATAAAACCAAAAATACAATTCTGCCCCACTTTTTGGGAAGCACAAAAACGCAGAAAAGAACAATGAAGCAAATCCACGCTGCCGTAAAAATGCCCGCTGCTACAGGGACAAATTCCTCCGAAAAAGAGCCGGGGGCAATGAGCCTTTTCAGCAAAACATCCGGCAACACCAAGGCTACCACAGCAAATAAAACAAAGTAATATTTCTTTAAAACACACGCCATGTTTCGAAAAGCGACTTTCAAACACTCACCCTCTGTTCATTTTAATAAAAACAAATTATCTTAAAAAATGACAAGGAACATTATACCACGGCTTTTATAAATATTCAATCTTTTTTTGTAGGTATAACACAAAGGCTGCAACCAAAAGTTGCAGCCTTTGTGTTATACCTTTTATACATCCTCCGGTAAGGCAGTTCTCAAATCAGCCAAGTGAGCATCCAAGCTTTCTGCCACCAGTGTCCAACCCGCACCGTCATAGGTAATAATCGTAACCGATGCATTTGAAACCCAAGGGATATTTTCCATTGCCTCCACGCCACCTGTTCGCACAATGCTCTGCACGGTTTTAATGGGCGTTGCATGAGTAAAAACAGCAACCGTTTGGTTTTCATGTTTTTTCGCAATGCTTGTCAGGGCTTTCATAATGCGCTCACCCAACTCACTGACCGCTTCGCCGCCTGTGCAACGCGAACGCCCTATATGGTCTGTCCATATTGAAAAGTCTTCTGAGAATTTTGTCTTGAGGTCCGGAAAAGAAACCCCTTCCCATTTGCCTGCATTAATTTCCCGTAACTCCGGTTCCTTGATAACCGGTAGATTTATAATCTCTCCAAGGCACTCTGCTGTTTTTCTCGCCCGAGTTAAATCGCTGGCATAAATAGCATTAACTTGATAATTTCGGGCAACATACTTTGCTGTCAGTTTTGCCTGATGTAAACCTTTTTCTTCTAAATCCGGGTCAATTTGCCCGGCAAAAAACGACTGCCTGTTTGCCGTGCTCTCTCCGTGTCTGATTAAAAGCAATGTAGTCAAGCCGCTCACTCCTTTTATACGATATAAAACCTCTCACAGTATAGCACAAAGCGGCAAAATTGTCAAATAACCTCGCCCTTTAACAATCCCATTTTTGCCTTAAAAAACGCCCGGCAAACCTATAGAGTCAGCTGTTAATTTTTAACGAAATTGTTAAAAAAGTTTTAAAAAGGGTTGACAAATATGTTGTCCTCCTGTATAATGACAATTGTAACAAGTTTGTAATAACTGTTCGTTTTGATGATTCTGGAGGATATTTTTTATGAAGATAACAGCGAAACTCGTTGCAATTTTAGCAACACTTGTGTTGCTTATCAGTTGCATTCCCGTGACTGTTGGAGCAGAAAGTTTTCCTTGCGTCGGCGTCATCACAGGTGACACTGTAAACGTTCGTGCCGGTGCCGGAACTGACCGCGAAATTCTAACCCAGGCAACCAGAGGAACGACCTTAACTTTCTATGGAAAATATGGCAATTGGTATATGTATAAAAGACCGAACGGTGTTGAAGGTTATATCTGCGGTGACTACATAAGCTTCCGCTCTGACGATATTGCCTCCCGCGGTAACACAACCGGAGGTGACCGTGTTGTTCAGCTTGCCAAACAGTTTTTAGGCACACCTTACCGTTACGGCGGTTCAGCCCCCGGCGGTTTTGATTGCTCCGGTCTTACTTACTACATTTACCGTCAGCTTGGTTATTCTCTTAACCGTGTTGCCCACGATCAGCTTGCTAACGGCATTCCCGTTAACAAAGCAGATTTAATCCCCGGCGATTTGGTTCTGTTTAAACGTGCCGGTAATTCTTATGTTCACCACGTTGGTATTTATGCCGGCAACGGAATGATGATTCACGCACCTCAGACAGGTGATGTCGTTAAATATACCAGCATTACAACCGGATATTATAACGATTGCTACTACACAGCAAGAAGAATTATTCACTAAAAAAGATATTAAAAAGCAACCCAATGATGGGTTGCTTTTTTTGTATTATAACACCATTTCAATTTCTTTAACAAAGTTTGCAGCCGGCATTTTGTGAATAAGCGAGTCCCCAATTTCAGGAATCAAAATGCAGCTTAAATCTTTCCCCTGCATTTTTTTATCTAAAAGAATGGTTTCCTGCCAGCCATCATCTAATTGAATGTTCGTCGGCAAATGATATTGCTCTAAAATTGTAACAATCCTCTCAGCAGTTTCCGGCTTAGTGAGCAAAAGCTTTTCACCCAACCGCGCTGCCAAAACCATTCCATATGCCACGGCCTGACCGTGAGTGTAACCCTGAAAATCATACGCCTTTTCAATCACGTGACCCATGGTGTGACCAAAATTTAAAATCATACGTCTGCCTGTATCCAGTTCATCTTCTTCCACAACCTGACGTTTAAGGTCACAACACTCATAAATAACCTCTTCCAATATAGCCTCTACACCACTCCGCATTCCCGCTTTGAGCAGTTTTTCAAACAAATCGGCCGAGGCAATGCAGCCATACTTAATCACCTCTGCCATGCCATCTGCAAAGTCAGAATCCGGCAAGGTTTTTAATGTGTCTGTATCAATTAACACAAGCTTTGGCTGATAAAAATTGCCCACTAGATTTTTTCCTGCCGGAACGTTCACGGCAGTTTTTCCACCCACAGAGCTATCAACCTGAGAAAGCAAGGTGGTGGGAATTTGCACAAACGGAACGCCCCGCAAAAGTGTGGCAGCAAAAAAACCTGTTAAGTCACCAATCACACCACCGCCCAAAGCAATAACCAAATCTGTTCTTGTCATGCCAAAAGCAAACGCCTCATCATAGAGCTTTGCCACACTTTCCAGTGTTTTCGAGCCTTCTCCCGGTGTAAAGCTAATTACCTTAACCGGCACATGCATACTGTCAAGGTTTTTCACTAACACCTCTAAATGTAAGGCTTCTACTGTCCTGTCTGTCACAACCAAAATCCGCTCAGGACTGCATACTTTTTTGATGTTATCAACAGCACGAGACAAAATTCCCTGACCGATTATAATGTCATAGCTTCTTTCTTCCAATGCCACCTGTAATGTTTTCATCACACTCATCCCTTTTCTTATGTTAAGCCAAAAATCTGCGTTTGCGGTCTGAACAATTTTCTAAAAACTGTTTTAGCTCCGTCTCTTTTTCTGAATCAATCAAATTTCTGAATTTTTGCAGGCTGGCAGAAAATTCATCAATACAGCGAACCAAATCGTTTTTGTTAAGCAAAAACAACCGAGTCCACAACGAGCTATCAAGCTTTGCCACACGGGTACAGTCCCTGAGGCTGCCGGCGCTGAAATCCTTGGATGCATCCAGCCGCTCATTATCACAAAGTGCCGCCGCCACAATGTGCATAAGTTGACTTGTATATGCAATCATTCTGTCATGTTCTTCCGGCGTGGTAATCACCGTTTCACGGCATCCCATATAGGCCGTCATTCTTGTAAGCAGCTCAATATGCTCCGGCAGATTATTCTCCGTTGGTGTTAAAAGGTAACTGGCATTTTTAAAAAGTGCCTTATCGGATGCAAAAAATCCGCTTTCTTCCTTTCCCGCCATAGGATGACCGCCAATAAAATCAACTTCCGGATTGTTAAGACCGGCATAAATTGCCTGTTTCACCCCGGAAACATCCGTCACAAGGACATTTTTCTTAAACTTATGATTGTTAATGAACTCTACTGTGGCATCAGGATGCAAACATACAAACGTTACATCAGCAATTTGCGTTACCTCATCAGGCAAGAGGCTGCCGTCACAAATAAGCCCCTGTTCCTTTGCTGCCCTAAGCACAGCTTCGTCATTGTCAACACCGTAAAAAACGGCATCTTCAAATCCCTGCAGGGCCTTAAGCACAGAACCGCCAATGAGTCCTAAGCCTATAATGGCAATGGTTTTACACTTCACGGCCAACAACCTCCGCAGTTTTTCTTAACTTTGCAACCAAATCACCAAAAGCATCAGGTGTGATGGATTGGGGACCATCGCATTTAGCATTTTTGGGGTCATTATGCACTTCAATCATTAAACCATCTGCACCTGCCGCAATCGCTGCCATGGCCATAGGCAACACCATCCAGTGCATACCGGTTGCGTGAGAGGGGTCAACCACAATTGGCAAATGACTCATCTTTTTAATAGCAGGAATGGCACTTAAATCCAAAGTATTTCTTGTATATTGTTCAAAGGTTCTAATGCCTCGTTCACACAAAATGACATTCTCGTTGCCGCCTGCCATAATGTATTCAGCTGACATTAACCATTCTTCAACTGTGGATGCAAGACCACGCTTTAAAAGGATGGGCTTTTTGCTTCTGCCAAGCTCTTTTAACAGGTCAAAATTCTGCATGTTTCTGGCACCCACCTGAATAACATCCACTGCATAGTCAAAATATTCCACATGCTTGGGTGACATAAGCTCTGAAACAATGGGAAGACCGATTTTGCGCTTAGCCTCCTGCAGAAGTTCAAGCCCCTCAAACTGCATACCCTGAAATGCATAGGGCGAAGTTCTCGGTTTAAATGCACCACCCCGCAAAAAGGTTGCACCGGAAGCTTTGACCCGCTCGGCAATATCAATAATCTGTTCCTCGCTTTCAACAGAACAAGGGCCGGCAATTAACGAAATTTTATTGCCACCAATGGATGCATTCCCCACTGAGATAATCGTATCATCAGGGTGGAACTTGCGGTTTGCCTTTTTAAACGGCTCGGAAACGCGCATAACCCTGTCAACACTGGGGTGCAGTTCAAGTCCGCTTGTGTCGGCATCCACCGTGTTGCCCAATACACCTAAAACTGTACATTCCACACCAACGTTGGTCTGAACACTCAGACCCATTCCTTTTAATTCACCAACAATTTGCGCAACCTCATCCTGAGTGGCCTGTGGTTTCATAATTACAATCATGTGATTCTCCTCCTTGCAATAAAAAAAGGACTCATTGCATCAATGAGTCCTCAAAAAACATATACACTGTTTTGTGAAAAATTAACTCATCATGCAATCAAACGACAGGTAGCAAAAATAACCGAAGCCAAAAAAGCTACGGCTGCTATAGTTATAAAATCGTTTGCTATACGTTTTTGCTAACTGCATCATGAATTACCCTTCACATAAAAATCTTATAAAGTATTATATCAGCATACTTTTCACTTTGCAAGAGATGTTTGAATAAAAAAACAAATTACAATCAAAAAGGCGTAAATTTTAAGTTGAACTTTTAGTCTCTTTTTGTCACTCGTTTGAACTTTTTGATATATTTAAGTTAAAAAGAACATAAATTTGTTTCTTTTTGAAACAAATAAAAAGAAATTTTATGATTATTGTTGTATTTTAGGTATGCCTATGATATAATAATCCCATCTTACAAAAGGAGCATACCATTATGGAAAATCTTGGTTTTAAATTAAAAAAACTCAGAAAATACAAAGGCA
>JAZSJR010000146.1:0-4332 GCA_045534415.1 Clostridia bacterium | reverse complement strand
CCTTTGCGGACCGCCGATTATGATTAAGTTCACTCTGCAGGGTCTTGTAGAGCTGGGCTTGGAAAAAACCCAGATTTATACAACCATGGAGCTTAAGATGAAATGCGGCGTGGGCAAATGCGGCAGATGTAACATCGGCGCAAAATATGTCTGCAAAGACGGCCCCGTATTCCGCTGCGATGAAATCGACGAGCTGCCCGATGAGTATTAATAAGGAGGATATGAACGTGGAAAAGACAGTCAATATATTCTTGTTCGGCAAAAAATACAGCGTGCCCGATAATCTGACAATTATGCGCGCTATGGAGTATGCCGGCTATCAGTTAAAACGTGGTTGCGGTTGCAGAAACGGTTTCTGCGGCGCTTGTGCCACCATTTACAGAATCGCAGGGGACAGAGAGCTTAAGGCTTGTCTTGCCTGCCAGACAAAAGTTGAAGACAATATGTATATCGCAACCCTGCCTTTCTTCCCCTTAGTGAAGCAGGTCTATGATATTGAAAAAATCGGCCCCACAGAGCAGATTATGATGCAGCTTTATCCTGAAATCTACTCCTGCATCGGCTGTAACGCCTGCACAAAGGCCTGCACACAGGAACTGAATGTTATGCAGTACATTGCGTACGCTCAGCGTGGCGAATATGAAAAGTGTGCAGAAGAATCCTTTGACTGCGTTATGTGTGGCGTTTGCTCCTCACGTTGTCCCGCCGGTATTTCTCATCCCCAGGTTGCAATGCTTGCTCGCCGCTTAAACGGTAAGTATATTGCTCCCAAATGCGGACATCTTGAAAAGAGAGTTGAAGAAATCAATGAGGGCACCTTCAACAAGCTGATTGAAGACTTGATGGGTAAGCCCATTGATGAAATCAAAGAACTTTACAACAACAGAGAAATTGAGAAATAAGGAGGTGCAGTCATGTATTCAGAAAACTTTCAGGAATCCCTTGCCAAGGTAGAAGCGGCAAGAGAGAAAAACATTGAATTAGAACCCAGACGTATGACCGCGCAGGAAAAGGAAGACTTATTAAAGGCTTACCATCCTGACTATAAAACAGACGAGTTTGAAGTTTTGACAATCGGTCCTAACGCAGGCGACAAAGTGCCCAAGGAACTGGCTGCTATGCTCCAGGCTCACAGCCGCATTAATCCGGCTGAAATTGATTTAGGGAGCCCCGATTATGACGTAGACGTTTTAGTTATCGGCGGCGGTGGTGCAGGTTCTTCTGCAGCTATTGAAGCACACGAAGCCGGCGCAAACGTTATGATTGTTACAAAGCTTCGTATCGGTGATGCCAACACTATGATGGCAGAGGGCGGTATTCAGGCAGCAGATAAGGAAAACGACTCTCCCGCAATCCACTTTGTAGATGCTTTCGGTGGCGGTCACTTTGCTGCTAAACGTGAACTGTTATCCAAGCTGGTTTGTGATGCTCCGGAAGCTATTCTGTGGCTTTCAGAACTGGGCGTTGAGTTTGATAAAGACGCTGAGGGTAACATGATTACCACTCACGGCGGCGGTACATCCAGAAAAAGAATGCACGCAGCAAAAGACTATTCTGGTGCTGAAATCATGCGTACCCTGCGTGATGAAGTATTAAACAGAAAAATCCCGGTTGTTGACTTTACCGCAGCAATCGAACTGATTTTAGATGAAAACGGCAATGCTGCCGGCGCAGTGCTCATGAACATGGAAACTGAGGACATTTTAATCGCCAAGGCAAAAACCGTTATCATTGCAACCGGTGGTGCAGGCAGAAAACATTACCAGGGCTTCCCCACATCCAACCACTACGGCGCAACTGCTGACGGTCTGGTGCTGGGCTACAGAGCAGGTGCTAAGCTGTTATATGCTGAAACCCTGCAGTACCATCCCACAGGTGCAGCTTTCCCCGAGCAGATTTTCGGTGCCTTGGTAACTGAAAAAGTTCGTTCACTGGGCGCAAAACTCATCAACAAAAACGGTGAAGCATTTATGCATCCCCTGGAAACCCGTGACGTATCTGCTGCATCCATCATCCGTGAGTGTAATGACCGCGGGAACGGCGTTGAAACCGGCAATGGTCTTGCTGTATGGCTGGATACCCCGATGATTGAAAAAATCGGTGGTGAGGGCACTATTGAAGCAAGAATCCCGGCTATGATGAGAATGTTCGGTAAATACGGCATTGATATCCGCAAAGAGCCTATTCTGATTTACCCCACACTGCATTATCAGAACGGCGGCTTAGACATTTCTGCTGACTGTATGACAACAAACGTTGAAAACCTGTTTGTTGCAGGTGAAGCTGTTGGTGGTATCCACGGCAGAAACCGTCTGATGGGTAACTCACTGTTAGACATTATCGTATTCGGTAGAAGCGCAGGTAAGAGCGCAGCTGCTAAATGCAAGGGTGTTACTGTTGGCAAGTTGAGTCTTGACCACGTTAATAAGTTTGAGAAAGAAATCAGCGATGCTAAGATTGAAACAGAGATGATTTCTCCCAAGCTGTTACCGAATTACGTTAAACAGCGTGATGAAAGATAACAAGGGGATGTAAAAAAAGTCCAGACCGCAAAAAAGAACTATAACACATATAACAATGAGCTTTAAAAGTTATGTATAGTCTTTTATTTGTAAATAATGTAGAAAAAGCTTGATTTTTCAAGCTTTTTCAAAAATTCATTCTTTTTTGCTATGAACAAACTTCACCTCTCGGCGTACACGCGTACGCCATCGGGATTCAGTTTGTCCATTCTGAAGCATTTTTTCCTATCCCCTGCAAAAAGAGGAGCTGTAAAAATTTTTACAGCTCCTTGAGTGCGTTTTTACATAATAAGAAAGGAAAATTAGTATGACATTATTTGGTGGCGTTATCTCCATTACAGGCATTACATTTTTAATGTTTTGCGTATTCATTATTGCGGCGCTTGGTTATATTTTAGGTCGTATTTCCATTAAGGGCGTTTCACTAGGCACAGCAGGTGTGTTCATTGTTGCTCTGTTATTTGGTTGCTTTTTCTATAAGCCGCTGGAAGCACAGCTGACAGCTGAATTTGCTGAAAAAGCACTGAAGATTATTGAAAGCATGGGTCTGATTTTGTTTGTAACCTCTGTTGGTTTTATCGCGGGTCCCAAGTTCTTCAGCAACATGAAGCAGAATTTTAAATCTTATATCCTGTTGGGTATCATTATTATTTTAGCTGGTGGTTTGTCAGCAATTGGTTGCATTTACTTAGGCAGAGCCTTAGGCGAAACTGACCATGCAGGCTTTACTGCAATGGTTGTAGGTTTACTCTCCGGCTCACTGACCTCAACACCGGCATTTTCAGCAGCAAAAGATACAGTACTCGCTGAGTATGAAAGTTTGGTTTCCGTTGGTCACGGCATCGCTTACATCTTTGGCGTTGTGGGCGTTGTGCTGTTTGTTCAGCTGATTCCTAAGTTCTCTCGTGCCAATATGGCAGAAGAACGTGCAAAGCTTGTGCAGGTATCTGATGGTGCAGAAAAAACATATAGCGGCAAGCTGATTCATTTAGATGGTTTTGGCTTTGCAGCATTTAGCCTTGCAGCCATTGTAGGTATTTTTGTTGGTATGATCAAGGTGCCTTTGACAGGCGCAGGCCTTTCCGGCACAACCTTCTCTTTAACCACTACCGGCGGTTGCCTTTTAATGGCGCTTTTATTTGGTCATTTCGGCAGAGTGGGCAAAATCAGCCTGATGCCGCAGGAATCCACCTTAAAGGTGTTCCGTGAACTGGGTTTGATGCTGTTCTTAATCGGTGCCGGAATTCCGGGTGGTGCAGATTTTGTTAAGTTCTTCGACCCCATGTATTTTGTTTACGGCGTGATTATGACCATTGTTCCCATGATTATTGGTTACCTCTTTGCAAAATATGTGCTGAAGTTGAGCCTCTTAAACAACTTAGGTTCTATCACAGGTGGTATGACATCTACCCCGGCATTGGGTACTCTGATTAACGTGGCAGGCACAGAGGATGTTGCAGCAGCTTATGCCGCAACCTATCCCATCGCTCTCATTGCAGTTGTGCTTGTTTCTCAGTTCCTGATTATTTTGTTCTAAGCATTAAAATAGCGGCTGCAGCAAGGCGAGTAGGTTTTGTTGCAGCCGTTTTTCAAGTGGGGGTATTACAATGAGAATTGCAGTTACTTATGAAAATGGAGAGATTTTTCAGCATTTTGGTCACACAGCCGCTTTTAAAATTTATGATGCTGAAAATGGTGTGATTACAAATTCCTATGTTGTTGAAACTAACGGCAGCGGACACGGCGCTCTTGCCGGCATGCTTGCTGAGCTTGAGGTAGACGTTTTAATCTGTGGCGGCATTGGCGGTGG
>JAZSJR010000015.1:0-6812 GCA_045534415.1 Clostridia bacterium | reverse complement strand
CACTTTATATAACCCATTTATGGGTAGCTAGTAGTAATTGCATGGCTGGCAGGCCAATAAAAAACGCACTTGTGCGTAGCCAGTAGTATTAGGGCTATGCCCGAAAATGAAAAACCCCCGTTATACGGGGGGATATTTATTGTGTATTAATCCGGTGTGTAGAATTTGTCTGTTTCGACGGTGATGCAATTTTCTGCGCCGTTCCAGGAAACATCAAAATCGAAAGCTTGACCTAAATCTCTTAGCTTAAAGTAGTTATTGCCGTTGATGTTATAGGCTTTTAAATTGACTTCTTCTCCGTCTTTATAAATTTTTGATGTGCAGAGGGTTGCAGGCTTTGCTTCGCCGTTGCCGGGAGCAAGCTCGCCGCCGACTTCTGTGTAGGACTTGCCGGAAAGTAAATCAATGGTACCGACTTCGCCGTTCCAGGTTACCTCAAACTGCTTTTTACTGCCGGAGATGACCTTTGCAATATCGCGAAGCTTGAAGTAGTTATTATCAGCAATGTTATAGGCTTCAAATGAGGTGGGAACGCCGTTTATCAGCACCTTAGAATCGGTGTATTTGGCGGTGGGGGTTGCCTCTAAAACCTGAAAGAGGATGCGGGGGGGATTTTGCCACACGACAGAATCGGCACTTTGGATGGAGATACGTTCATCTTTAGTTTGGTACCCTAGGGAGATGGTGACGGTATGGTCGCCGGGTTGTGTCAGCTTGACGGTGGCACCGGGCGCGATGTAAGCCTGGTCTATGAGGGGGCTGTTGCTATCATACCAAAACTGATTGTCTTGATATGTGCCCTGATTATAGGTGATAGGCGTGCATAGACCGGGAGCCTCTGTGCAGAGTGTGTTATCAACATACAAGGCACTGATGGTGCGGTTTATGGTTATGGTAGAATTTGTATCAATAATAAAGGTCATGTCGCCGTTTTTATTATAGGTGATGTCATAAAGGCCGGAGATGGTCATGGTGTCGTTGGGGACAGTGGAAGACCAAAGTGTGTGTTCGTAGCTGTCAACCCAGTTGGAGGGGTTCATTGGCTGGGTACGCTCAATTAGAATGACAGCTTCCACAGTCGTCTTCCCGTTTACAGTCGATTTAATATAGAATGGATTTGACTGGTTAGTTAACGTGTGTGTAAGACCTTTTGGGAAAACCTGTTTTTTTTCATATTCCCAATATTCATCATGGGTACCGCCGTCATGCAGGTAACCCACAGAGGGGAAGAAAGCGCCCTCGTCATCAACAATGAGGTCGGAGACGGTGTAGGCAGTTGAATCTTTAAGTAGGGTAACCTTTACAGGTGCTTGGCAGATGTATACAGGTACATTTTCTATGTACATAGGGTCTTCTGTGCGCAGTACATTTGAGATGCTGATTTGGTCCTTAACGGTGACAGAATCTGCTGCAAAGGTTAAGGGCATAGCTGCAAGAAGCAGGCATATCGTTATGAAAAGAGTCAATGTTTTTTTGGATTTCATAATGATTCTCCTTATCATTTTCGTGTGTTTTTATTGTATCACAGGACAAAAAGGGTGTCAAGGAAAGAGGAAGAAATAACAAAAGACGACCGAGAGGGTCGTCTTTTTGCTATTTATGAAAAATTATTGGATGACGGAAATCTGAACAGGGGTGAAGCCTAAATCCTGCACGGTGGTGGAAGCAACCGCCTGATTGATCGGCTCTTTTGAAAGAATTTCGGCTTTCTTTTCTTCTAAATTCACCCGCACTTTAAAACCTTTTTCGGTAAATGCGGATTGCACGCGGGATGAGCAATGTTCGCAACTCATACCGTCGATATACAAAACAGTTTTATGGGGAAATTCGGCGGTGGGTTCAAAGCTTGCAGAAGCCTTTTTCTTACTAAGAAGAACTACGCACAAGATGGCAGCGAGCAAGATGACTGCCAGAACTATAACTAAAACTAGCATTTTTTGACCTCTTTTCTATATTTTCTCTTTAAAACAAACTAAGAATATTATAGTACCTAAGCGGTCAATTGTCAAGATTTTTTGGTTTTATTTTACTTTATTAAGGGTACCGGAGACAGAAAGAGCCTTGTAAATAATCGGTGTTAAAATAGCGGTTATGATAATCTCGGGAAGCATATACGTTCCGTTATAAAAAACGGAGTAGGTAAGGGACAAGGCAGAGCCGGAGAAAACTTCTGTGATGGTTTGCCCGAATGCATAAAACCCCTCTTGGGTGAAGAACCATTCTGCCCAGGTGCCAAAAAAGAGGGCACCGGAGATAATATGGACAAGATAGCGGCAGGAAAGAGCAATGACCGAGCCTAGCGTGATGGCGGCAAGGTCATTTTTAATTTTATTCTTTAATATACCGCCGAAGCCTAACACGGTGTAAGCTGCGATATAATCCAAAAAGCAAACCAGGATTGCCTTCCACACCAGCATTTGGCTATCGCCGGGCATGAAAAAGGCGGCTACGGTTTTGGCGCCTAGAAACATTTGCAGAAGACTAAAAATGAAAGCGGAAAACAACCCCCATTTTGTGCCGTAGCAAAAGGCGATGATGACAATGGGCATCATAGACGCGATGGTGATGCCACCGCCGAAAGGCAACTGAAATGGCTGAAAAACAGATAAGACAGTGGCGATGGCGATGAGCATGGATGTGGTGACTAAACGTTTGGTTTTCATGGGAATATCTCCTTTCAAAATAAAAACGGAAACAACCCACGTAAAAGAATTGTTTCCGCACTTAAAAGGCGATGTGAAATATTCCCTACGTTGGCATTATCCAAATCAGGTTACGGGTCGAAACAATGTTTCCTCTCAGCAAAAAGCTCCCCGATATTTATTTTTTTACATTGTATCAAACGGAGCGTTATTTGTCAAGAGGGAAAGAAAAATAAAATATTTGTTATTTTATTTGCAGAATTTATGAGTTTTTGCATCAATTTTGCTTTTTGCATTTTGGGAAAATTTTTTATGGTAGGATAATTCCACACGAGGGGGTGAAAAAGTGCAGGACATGAATGGGGTTATAGCGAGGTATGTGCGGGAATTGCTTGAAGAACCGGCGGATTCTGTGAAAGAAACCTGCAGTTTGGAAGAGGAAGACAATGCAAAAGCCATAGCCAAAGCTTTGGTGGATAAGGCCAAGGGCGGAGATTTAAATTCAATTAAGGAAGTGCGGCATTTAGTAGAGTCTTTAGAGTCGGGAGCCGTGCGTACATTTGATATGCCGGCTAAGATGATTGCCCAGCCCTATCTTGAGGTGTGGCGTGACATTAAAAGAAAAGCCCACACAGAATATGTGTTATATGGCGGCAGAGGCAGTGCCAAATCGACCTTTATCAGTTTGATGATTGTGGATTTGATTGTATCGAACCCTCAGCTACACGCGGTGTTGTGCCGTCGGGTTAAGGATACGCTGAGAGATAGTGTGTATGCACAAATGAAATGGGCAATTTCAGAACTTTGTCTTGATGGAGATTTTGAATGCCGGGTGAATCCCATGGAGATTATCTATAAACCCACCGGACAGAAAATGTACTTTCGCGGGGCGGATGACCCGGCAAAGCTGAAATCGATTAAAGTGCCTTTTGGATATATTGGCATTTTGTGGTTTGAGGAGCTTGACCAATTTTGCGGTGAAGAAGAAATCAGAAGTATTGAGCAATCTGTCATTCGTGGCGGGGATGAGGCTTATATTTTTAAGTCTTTTAATCCCCCAAAAACTTCGGGAAGCTGGGCAAACCAATATGTTCAGGTGCCTAAGGAATCAAGACTGGTTAAGAAAAGCTCCTATTTGGAGATTCCGCCCGAGTGGCTTGGGAAGGTATTTTTAGAGGAAGCGGAGCATTTGAAGCAGGTGAATCCCTCTGCCTATGAGCATGAATATGGCGGCGTTGCCAATGGTGAGGGTGGGTGCGTTTTTGCAAATCTCACCCTGCGGGAGATTACAGATGATGAAATTTCCAGTTTTGACAGGATATATAACGGTATTGACTGGGGATGGTATCCTGACCCATTCCGGTTTCACAGAATGACATATTTATCCGCTGAAAAGCGGCTCATTATTTTTGATGAGATTTCGGGAAACAAGTTACCTAATCGGGATATTGGTTTGCTTTTAAAGGAGCGGGGGATTAGTCAGCGGGATAAAATTGTTGCAGATTCTGGCGGTGAGGGACCAAAATCCATTGCGGATTTGCGGGAAATGGGTTTTTCCGTGCGTCGGGCTAAAAAGGGACCGGGCAGTGTGGAATATTCAATGAAATGGCTTTCGTCACTGGCTGAGATTGTGATTGACCCAAGCCGTTGCCCTTATGCTGCCACTGAATTTTTGGAATATGAGTTTGAAACGACGGAAAATGGTGAGGTTGTAAGCGGGTATCCCGATTGTAACAATCATTCGATTGATGCGGTGCGGTATGCTTTGGAAGAAGTTTGGAGGAGGAGAGGAAAATGATGGGACCGGAGGCTGGAAGCCTATTGTTAATTAAAAGTATTGAGCGCGCGTTGGGGCGTGAAGTGCTGATTTCAACGGAAATGTGTAGCGCAATGAATTTGTGGGACAGGTTATATCGGAATCAGGCGCCATGGCGGAGTGAAGATGTGAAAAGCATGAATCTGGCATCTGCCATTGCCAGCGAACTTGCCTGCCAGACAACGCTGGATTTTCAATCCAGTGTGATTGGTGGCGAACGTGCCGCAAGGATAAATGAACAGGTGTATCAGGATGTTATGTTTGACATTCGCAGATGCGTGGAAATTGCCTGTGCAAGCGGAGGCCTTGTGTTTAAACCCTATTTGGATCAAAGACGGCTAGCTGTGGAGTATGTGCCCATGGAGCGGTTTTTTCCGTTAGCTGTTGACAGCAGGGGCAGAATTGTTTCTGCCGTATTTGCAGAATGGATAAAGCGGGATGGAAAATATTTTACCAGGCTGGAGGAGCACACTTTGGACCAAAGAGGCGTGACGGTTCGAAATCTTGCATTCAGCGGTAGTGGCTTTTTGGGGTTGGGTAAGGAAATTGCTCTTTCGGATGTGCCGGAATGGGAGCATCTGGCAGAATCTGTTACCATAAGCGGTGCAGAAAAACCGCTGTTTTCATACTTGAAGCTACCTATGGCAAATACGATTGACCCACGGTCACCTTTAGGTGTATCGGTTTATTCACGTTGTGTAGATTTGATTTGTGAAGCAGACAAACAATTTTCAAGGCTCATTTGGGAGTATGAAGGCGGTGAACTGGCCATAGATGCCAGTGTGGATGCACTGCTTTTGGAAAACGGAGATATGAAAATGCCGGCCCTGAGCAGGAGACTATTCCGCGCTTTGGATGTGGATGCAGGGGGCAGCGATTTATACAGCGTTTTTGCACCTGCTTTGCGTGACAGGTCATATTTAGATGGACTCAATGAGATATTGATTCGGGTTGAAGACCTTTGCGGTTTAGCAAGAGGCACTTTTTCAAACATAAACAGCAACGTAAGAACGGCAACGGAGCTGAAACTTCTCAGACAACGCTCGTATTCTACGGTAGCAGATATTCAGAAGTCGTTGCAAGCTGCACTGAAGCAGTTGGTTGATGGTCTGGATTTGATTGCATCTGTCTTTTCTTTGTTGCCTGCAGGGGATTATGAAGTAATTTTTGATTTTGATGATGCAACAATCACAGACAGAGAA
This sequence comes from Clostridia bacterium, assembly GCA_045534415.1. Lineage (GTDB taxonomy): Bacteria > Bacillota > Clostridia > UBA1381 > UBA9506 > UMGS755. Next base: position 1,152 of record JAZSJR010000015.1, on the reverse strand, counting down.
AGCCAGTTTGTAGAGCGGGAACAGCTAGTGCGACAAGGTATTTTGAATCGTTGGGAGTTCAGAAGTTGGTATTTGGGAGAAACGGAAGAGCAAGCAAAGCAAAATCTGCCAGCGATGAGTGAGGAACTGTAGAGAAAAACTTGTCTTTGGTACACAGACGTTAAACAGGTCCGGCAGGCACTGTTCCGCCATGGTGTCTGCATAATATACCGCCTTTGGTCGGCGGAATACAAATAGACAGCGTCGGGTAGGACTGGCTACCATAAAAGGATGACGAAAGGAAAGGAGAAGGTATGGAGGACATTTTAAGAAAACTTTACGGCGATGCCGTAACGGAGGAGAACCTTGCAAAATTCAAGGAAGAGCTGGGCAAACGGTTTGTGCCTAAGGCTGATTTTAATCAGCGGGGTGAAGAACTTAAAATGCTGAAGGAAAAGCTGGAAGTTTTGGAAAAGGAACAGGCTGAACTTGAGCAGATTAAGCAGGACAATGAGACACTTGAGAAAACGGTTTCAGGTCTTTCGGCACAGCATGAGAAAGAAATGGCTGATGCAAAAGCAAGGGAAGAAAACCTTTGCTTAATTCATGCGATTGAAAAGGGTCTTATGAAAGAAAAAGCCAGAAATCTTTTGGCTGTGCGTGCCCTTTTGAACATGGAGGGGATTGATTTAAAAGACGGTCAGCTTGTGGGTTTTGATGAGCAGATTAAAGCTTTGAAGCAGGAAAACGCATACTTATTTGAAAGCGTTGAGGGGAATTTGCAGTTTACAAGACCCACCGGTGGCGACTTTGTTATGTCCCAGGAAGATTTTCAAAAACTTGGATACATGGAAAAGCTGAAGCTGAAGAAAGAACAGCCGGACTTGTATCAAAAATTATTAAAAAATTCAGGAGGTAAAAACTTATGGCAACGTATTTAAATTTTCCCTTTGATCAGGAGGTTTTTGTGCAGAGTTGGGAATCTGCACCCGATGCGACAAAAGCAGCGATGATTGACTCAGGTGCATTGGTGGAGGACAGCCTGATTGAAGCGCGTATTCAGACAGACGGCTGTTTATACACAGTACCGTTTTACAGTGTGTTAGAGGGTGAACCCGACAACTATGATGGTGCGACAGATATTTCAGCAGACGAGCCGGCAAAGTCGGAGGC
>JAZSJR010000182.1:0-2259 GCA_045534415.1 Clostridia bacterium | reverse complement strand
GAAGAAATCAAGCAGGTTGCTGCTAACATCAGAGAGCTCATCCTGAGCCTGTAATTTAAAACTTACGTAGGGTCGGAGCAAAATGCTTCGACCCATGCGTGATTTATATCCGCGAGGAAATTTTAAGAAATTTATAAATTTTGGAGGTAACTAAAATGAGCAAATTTAAGTATTCTGTAGGTCCCTGGAACGTACATGAAGGCGCAGACGCTTACGGTCCCGCTGTACGTGATTCTATCCCCTTTGAAGAAAAACTGAAAAAGTTTAAAGAAATCGGTTTTGATGCAATCCAGTTCCATGATGACGATGCTGTTCCCAACATCAACGATTACACCGAAGCTGAAATCATTGAAAAAGCTAAAGAAGTTAAAGCACTCTTAGACAAATATGATCTGGCTGCTGAATTCGTTGCTCCCCGTCTGTGGTTTGATCCCCACACAACTGATGGTGGCTTCTGCTCCAACAGCGCTGAAGACAGAGAATATGCTATGTGGAGAGCTTATCGCTCCATCGACATCGCTAACGTTTTAGGTTGTGACAAAATCGTTCTGTGGCTGGCTCGTGAAGGTACTCTGTGCTACGAAAGCAAGAGTCCCGTTGAAACCACCAACAGACTGATTGATGCTATCAACAAAATGCTCGATTATGACAAGAACATCAAAATCATGATCGAAACCAAGCCCAACGAACCCATCGACAGAAGTGCTTGCCCGACAATGGGTCACTGTATGGCAGTTTCCGCTGCTTCTAAAGATCCCAGCCGTGTAGGTGGTCTTTTAGAAACCGCTCACGCTATGCTGGCAGGTCTTGACCCCGCTAACGAAATCGGTTTCGCTTTAGCTATGGGCAAACTGTGGGGCGTTCACTTAAACGACCAGAACGGCATTAAATATGACCAGGATAAGAGCTTCGGTGTTGAAAACCTGCGTGCAGCTTTCAACCAGATTAAGGTTCTCTTAGAAAACGGCTACGGTAACAACGGCGAATACATCGGCTTAGACGTTAAGGCTATGAGAACTCAGAAGCAGGAAGGCAGCTACCAGCACCTGATTAACAGCTTAAAGATCGCTATAGCTTTACGAGCAAAAGCAGAAAAGTTTGATTACGACTACCAGGCAAAATGCGTAGCAGAACGTGACTACGAAAAACTGGAAATGTACGTAATGGAACTCTTAATGGGTATCTAATTTAAGCGCATTATTTGTCCCTGATAGAAAGGTGATTACATTATGAATATTTTAGCAGTAGGCGCACATCCGGACGATATAGAACTCAACTGCGCAGGTACTCTGGCAAAATATGCAGCTCAGGGTCACAAGGTGTTTATTTGCACGGCAACCAGTGGTAACATTGGTTCTGCAACTCTTCCGAAGGATGAAATCGGTGCAATCCGTAAAAAAGAAGCAGCTAAAAGTGCTTCTATCATCGGTGCAGAATATCTGTGTCTTGACTATGATGATGAACTGTTTTATGAAGATGTGAATGTTCGCATTAATTTCATTAACATGATTCGTCATTGCAAGCCGGATGTTATTCTGACTCACAATCCTCATGACTACAATCCGGATCATATGCTGACAAGCAAAATCATCAACGATGTTGAGGTTATGATCCCCATTGCTAAAATTGAGACAGAAGAGCCTCCTTGCGAAACTCTGCCGGTAGTTTACTACTTTGAGCCTCACAAGGGTTTAGGTTTTATTCCTACGGATTTTGTTGACATTACTGACTACTTTGAAACAAAGAAGCAGATGTTCTTATGTCACGAAAGCCAGCAGCAGTGGATGGCTGATAACTATGCAGGTTTCTCTGCAGAAGATACCTTTACTGCTGACATGGAAATTCAGTCACTGTACCGTGGTATGCAGTGCGGCGTAAAATATGCTGAAGCATTTGTTCGCGCAAATGATGCATATAAAGTAACTCCGTACAGAATGCTGCCGTAATTAAAACAAAACTAAAGGACTTGCCGTTTGGCAAGTCCTTTTTTGTGTGCGTGCGGGCGTTGTATAAGCGGACCGTCGAGGACACCGATCCCTACGAAATTATTGATTGCCCTGTGACGATGGTGTAGGGAATGGAAGTCGGATCGTAGCCATGTCGTTCTGTGAGCCAAGGAGTTGGCCATTAGTATTGTCTTCCTAAGACCGCTTGGCCTCCGACTTGTCCTTTTTTGTGTGCGTGCGGGCGTTGTATAAGCGGACCGTCGAGGACACCGATCCCTACGAAATTATTGATTGCCCTGTGACGATGGTGTAG
>JAZSJR010000099.1:0-5159 GCA_045534415.1 Clostridia bacterium | reverse complement strand
CGGGTACGGAAAACAGAAGCTAAATCTTTTACTAACTGGCGGAAGTCGACACGTCCATCTGCAGTAAAGTAAAATAAAATCTTACTACCGTCAAAGGTATATTCAACGTCGATTAAATTCATGTCCAGCTTGTTGGCTTTGATTTTTGATAAACAGATGTCATAAGCTTCTTTTTCTTTTTTCTCGTTATCCATCAAATTTTTAACATCTGTCTCTGTTGCTTTGCGTAGAATTTTTTTAATGGGAATGGAGAATTGACTTTCATCAATTTCTTTTTCTGCCATGGCAACATGCCCGAATTCTGTACCCCGCGCGGTCTCAACGATGATACCGTCACCGACAGAAAGGGATTGACCGTTCGGGTCAAAATAATAAATTTTACCAACTGATTTAAATCGGATACCGATTACCTTAACCATGGATTTCCTCCTGCATCTTTGTCAAAAGTTCAAGCCCGGCTGCGGTGAAGTTGGCATTTTTTAAAAGCCGTTTCCGAAAAGTAACAACGGCCTCCATAGTGCTAACAAGACCACCGGGTGAATAGGCGCGTGCAAAACGCTCAATATCAGTTTGCCGGTCTGTGCAAATCATTTTTGTGTGATTTGAAATCTTCCGGCGCATACAGTCTCTTAAAAAAATCATTATAAAGTCAGTTATATCGTCAATTTGCTCCCGATGTTGATACAGAAAACTCTGCATGCGCGGTAACATTCCCTTATCTTCGGGAATTGTTGCAAGCTGGGATAGGGTTTCCTGGTATAACTGATAGTATTCCTCATCATTTAGCATCGAAAGCCCTTTGCCGATGTTTCCTTGAGCAAAGGAAGCGGCAAGTTCCTTTCTGCTGGAATCTGCCGGCTGGCGGTCAAAATAACTGTGGCACACCTGGTCAGAAAGGGGTAATAGCTGAATTTTCAGACAACGTGAGAGAACAGTTTGTAACAGCCTGTCTGCTGTTGGAGTTAATAGCAGAAAAACAGCATAAAGCGGAGACTCTTCTAAAATTTTTAAAAGAGCATTTTGTGCATCATCAGTCAGTGCCTCGCTGTTTGGAATGATGAAAACCTTTTTGCCGGCGTGAAAGGGACGAATAAATGCCTCTTTCACAACCTCTTCCCGCACCTGCTCAACGCCGATTGTCTTTTTATCCTCCGGTACAGATAATGTGATATAGTCAGGATGATTGCCGGACTCTAAAAGACGGCAGGATGCACAAGTGTGGCAGGGGTTTCCGTTATGGGGTGACTGGCACAACAAAGAAGCGGCAAAAACGCTAGCAACAGATTTTTTTCCAATGCCGGGGTTGCCGCAGAACAGATATGCACTGACAACACGGTCAGCCACAACAGCCTGACGGAGCTTTTGCACAATCAGGCTGTGGCCAACAATCTCTTCATAATCAAACTTTTTCAAAGCGCTCAACATCCACTACAAAAATGGTAGCACCACCGGTTTCGATTTCTTCCGAATAAGAAGAATAGTTGCCGCCAACGGCACCGATAAACGGTTCCGGTGTAAAGACAATCTGCTTTCTCTTCATACAATGCTTACCAATGATATCTACAACTTCCTGTATCTTTTCTTCGTCTGTACCAATGAGCAAAGTGGTGTTGCCGGCTCTTAAGAAACCGCCGGTTGATGCCATTTTTGTCACGGAGAAACGGGCTTTGTTCAGTTCACGCATAACGAGGTTACCGTCATCGTTGCTGACAATTGCAAGTATAAGTTTCATAATGTACCTCCTAACTGCTGCATAGCAGCAATAAAATTATAATGGATTGCTTTCGCCTGAAAGCGACAGCATAAATTCACCTAAGGTGGCTGCGGCGTAAGGCTTTGCAATGTTTTTCAAATTCTCTTTCATAGTTTTAGCCTTATATTCACAGTGCAGAAGCTGATAAATGGCTTCTGTTACCGGAAAGGTAGGGCTGATGCATAAAGCAATACCGTTATTTAACATAAACTCTTTGTTTCGGTCTTCCTGCCCGGGGATGGGGTCGAGCATAATGATGGGAAGCTCTTTTGCCATTGCTTCTGAGGTGGAAAGACCGCCGGGTTTTGTAATGATGCAATCGGCGGCATCCATTAAGGTGGAAACCTCATTTGTGTAGCCGTAGTTAATGATGTTTTTCCGCTTAATCATTGCATCAATCCGCGCTTTTAGCTTTTTGTTGTTACCGCAAACGGTGATGAGTTGAAAGTCTTCATTCATGCGGTCTAAATCACGGATGGTAGATAAAATATTTTGCCCGTAACCCATTGAACCCATCATTAACAGAATGGTAAAACGGTCTTCGAGTCCCAGTTTTTCACGAGCCTCTTTTTGAGGCAGTTTACTGGAAAAATGAGGGGCAATGGGAATGCCAAAGGGTTTAATTTTGTTTGCGGGAATACCCTTTTTCAGTGCCTGAAAGGTTAACAGGTCAGATGCTGTGATGTAGTAATCAACATCTGCATCCTCCCAAAAGGGATGAACGGTATAGTCCGTGATAATCGCCAGATTTTTGGCACGGACAGGGTATTTTCTGCAAAGGTTTGTCATGGCAATGGCGGCAATCACATGAGTCGACACAATAATGTCAGGGTCATATTGCCGGATGTATGCCAAAAGCTTTTTGTGCAGAACAGATTTAATCAGTTTTCCAACGCTTGAATTTTTTTCGGCGTTTCTTTGGTCAACTATATTATAAATACGGCCATAAATATGGGGCGTCATTTTAGTGGAAAGTAAATAGCCTTGCTGTAGGGAATCAGCAAGCATAGGGCTTATATCATCCACTACATCTAAAAAGCGACACTCTACGTCTTCGTTACCTTTAAAATATTCCACAACGGCCTTGGCTGTCTGATGGTGCCCCTGACCGGTGGGCACGGATAAGAAAAGCACTTTCATAGTGATTCCTCCAATAACACTGCCAAAAGAGTCAGACAGTTACACCGACTAGAATAAGCCGGGAATGTTTAAACCGCCGGTGATGCCTGCCATGCCTTCTTCCATCATCTCGGAAGCTTTTGCACCTGCTTCGTTGACGGCAGCAACAATTAAATCTTCTAACATTTCAATATCATCCGGGTCAACAATCTCCGGTTTTAAATTAACAGAAACCAGCTCGTGGCTACCTTTCATGGTAACGGTTACAGCACCGCCGCCAACAGTAGCTTCTACAGTTTTTTCACTGATTTCAGCTTGCATACGTTCCATATCTTCCTGCATTTTCTGAACACGCTGCATCATAGCAGCTTTATTCTGGTTGACACCGCCACCGGTGAATTTGTTTCCTTTTGCCATGTTCTTTCCTCCGTTTTTATTACATCGTTATAAGCGTTTAAATAATTTCAATCTCACTGTGTTTGCTTCCTAATTCCAAAAGCTTTTCAAAAGAGTCGCCCTCGCTAGATGTGATGCCGGCCTCTTTTTCTGTGAGGCATTGCACCTCAATCTGATTGCCGGTTACAGCCTCTATGGCAATCTGAATTAATTCGATATTACCTGCTCTTGCCACAACGGTTTTATTCATCATAGCATCCTTGGGGAATACCAAAGAAAACTTTTCACCCAAAATCATAGGAGTTGCACGATTGATGTGGGGTAGCACCGGAGCGCCACCGTGAGCACGGATATAATCTTTTACTTCATCAAATCGCCCAATAATGGAATTGTCGCCCTTTTGTGGTTCGCTTTTTGCCTCAACAGGCTTTGCTTCCGGTTGTTTTATTTCTACAGGTTTTGCAGGTACCGGAGCAGGCTGATCTTTCGATGCATCCTCCCAAGGTGGTGCGTCTATCGGGGCAGAGGTGGTATTTGCAATGACGAAAGCTCCATTTGCAAGTTTTGTTTCCAGTTCTGCCATACGAGCAAGCAATGCTTCAAACGAATTATCGTATGCTGGGGTTGCAAGCTTAACCAGTGCCAGTTCATAAACAGTTCTTCCGTAACCGGAGGTTTTAGCGCTTACAACAGCCTCGTTCAAGCTTTTTAATGCAAAAATTAGTTTTTCACGGCTAAAGGCTTCAGCCAGTTCTTTCATTCTGCCTAAGTGTTCTTTAGATGTGTTTACAATGCGTTCAGGCTCTTTGGTAACTTTTGTAACCAACACATCCCGCAAAAAGTGGGTTAAGCGGTCAATGAAAACCTCTGGCTCTTTGCCGTTTTCAATCACAGCGTCAAAGACGGATAAAGCTTCACCACCATCACCTTTTGCAATCGCCTCGCAAATGTTAAACAGAGCATCGTGGTCTGCAATGCCCATAATGGTCAGCAAATCCTCATAACCAATTTCTTCATCAGAATATCCCAGTACTTGTTCTAAAATACTGAGCGAGTCACGCATAGAACCATCACCCAGTTCTGCTACCATACGAAGTGCTTCCGGCGTTACCTTTCTGCCGGAGGCGGATACAATTTTACTTAGGTGATTAGTAATGTCAGTTTGGGTGATTCGTTTAAAATCAAACCGCTGACAACGAGACAGGACCGTTGGTGGCACTTTGTTCAGTTCGGTGGTTGCTAAAATAAACAACACGTGAGCCGGGGGTTCTTCCAGGGTTTTGAGTAATGCGTTAAAAGCCTGGGTGGTGACCATATGCACCTCGTCGATGATGTAAACCTTTTTCTTTGCCCGGGTAGGCAAAAAAGCCACATCGTCAATAATTTCACGGATGTTTTCAACCTTGTTTTTCGAGGCACCGTCCATTTCAACAACATCTAAAATAGAGTCATCCAAAATGCCTTTGCAAATTTCGCATTCGTTACAGGGGTTGCCATCCTGAGGATTTAAGCAGTTCACCGCACGGGCTAAGATTTTTGCCGTGGAGGTTTTGCCGGTACCGCGAGTGCCGCAAAACAGATATGCATGGGCAAGACTATCTGTTTTAATTTCGTTTCTTAAGGTTTTTGTAATGTGTTCCTGTCCGGCCACATCGTCAAAAACCATGGGACGCCAGGTTCTGTATAATGCTTGGTATGCCAAACCCGGCACCTCCTTTTGTTTCGGGTATATACGAAAAAAACCGCACAGTTGGCGGAATTTAATGACTGTTTCACACCGGGTGATCCTGCATCACATCCAAGATTCTGCTTATCGCTGCTTGGTTCCCCACCTGACGAGGTTCACAGGCTCAGATTGCGCAGGACCCGGCCGACAACGCTTTCGCATTGA
>JAZSJR010000109.1:0-7554 GCA_045534415.1 Clostridia bacterium | reverse complement strand
ACCTGCGTTTGCTCTGTGGGACTTGACATGATTTGCGTGCCAGGTGATACCACGGCAGAAACTATTTCAGCAATTATTGCCGATGAGGCGGCAATTGGCATGGTGAATAATAAAACCACGGCGGTGCGTATTATCCCTGCGCCGGGTAAAAAGGTGGGGGACACCGTGGAATTTGGTGGTCTGCTTGGTACCGGTCCTGTGATGCCGGTAAATGGTAACAGTAGTGCAGAGTTTATTCATCGTGGCGGACGGATACCGGCACCGATTCATAGTTTGAAGAACTAATTGGGATGTAGCAAAAAGGTACATAAAAATGCAGAAACGAAATCAATCGTTTCTGCATTTTAATAATTTTATTTCCAATCTGTAATTGTATCACCTTTTACAAGGTAAGCCTTTTCGGCAAGTTCTGCCATTGGGGTATCGGAGTAGGAGTCTGAATAAAATTCTTCTATGGTGGCATCGGGGAAAAGCTGGCGGAAGCGGCGGACTTTTTCCTTACCGTGGCAGTTTTCGCCGCTGTGTTTTCCTGTTTTTGCGTCCACGGGAGAGGCAATTAGATGCCGGATGCCCAGCATTTTGCAGGCAGGCTCTAAAAAGAATTCCGGCGAGGCGGAAATGATGACATCATCATCCTTTTGCTGTTTTTTGTAAAAGTCTTTAATTTTATAAAGATTTTTTGCCCAGAAATCAGATAAGGCTTTGTCCATATCAGGGATATCCTGAAAATATTCGTAAAATATTTCTTTCATTTGGGTTTTGGTGATACGGTGTGTTACATAGTGTCTACAAAAAGCCATCAGTTGACGAGGCAGGCGGCGGGTAATTTTTTTGTAGTGACATAGACAGTAGAGATAAAAATCTGTGCTGCTGTCGTTTTTATAAATGGTTTTGTCAAAATCGTAGCTGTTCATAATGCCTCCGGAATAGGAAATGTTATTTTCATTATATGGTAGTAAGGAACAGTTGTCAAGCATAAAAAAGCGGTGCGTATGCACCGCTTTTTTATGCTAATAATTCTTTATACGCTTTTTTGAGTTTGTTAAGCTTATTTTGGCTGTCTTCGTAATCTGTGCCAACAACACAGCTATAGAGCTTGATTTTAGGCTCTGTGCCGGAGGGTCTTAAGATAAAGAATCCGCCGCCGGAGAGTTCAAAATATAATACGTTAGACGGCTCGTAGTGGAGAGTTTCTTTTTTGCCGGTGGTATAGTCTAACCGGAAACCTTCTTTGTAATTTCTGAAAGCGTTGACCTGCACATCACCAATGGTGCGGAAAGGATTTTCGGCCACTTTCTGCATCATAGCGCTCATCCGCTCCATACCGTCTATGCCCTCCATGTAGAGAGATTCAGTGTTTTCTAAGAAATACCCGTATTTTTTGTACATATCCGTTAATGCGTCGAAGAGGGTTTTGCCTTGCTTTTTATAAAAAGCAGCAGCTTCGCACACTAACAGTGCGGCGCTGACAGCATCCTTATCGCGGGCGTAAGTGCCGGGGAGGTAGCCATAGCTTTCTTCAAAGCCAAACAGAAATTCACCGCCATCTGGGTGCTGTTCGTGGTCTTTGATAATGCCTGCAATGAATTTAAAACCGGTATATACCTGATACAGTTTTACGTTATATGCTTTTGCAATGGGAGAAAGCATATTGGTGGAAACGATGGTGCTGACAACATAATCCTCAGGTTTTAAGTCTTTTTTCTGAGAAAGAACATATTCTGTCAATAAGACGCCAGTTTGGTTACCGTTAATAATCTGATATCCATCCACGGTTTTGCATAACACACCAATACGGTCTGAGTCAGGGTCGGTGCCGATGATAATGTCGGCATCTTTTTCTTTAGCCAGGTCGATTGCCATGTAAAACCCTTCCGGGTCTTCGGGGTTGGGGGATTTAACCGTTGAAAAATTGGGGTCTTTCACTGCTTGCTCTGCCACGGGGAAGACCTGAGAAAATCCCATTTCAGCAAGGACACGCATAACTGGTTTGTAGCCTGTGCCGTGGAAGGGTGTATAGACGATTTTTAAGTCATCTTTCATTTCATTGATTATATCTGTATTTTTTACGCAAGCTTTGACAGCCATCATATAGGGTGCAAGGACATCCTCGCTGATGATTTGCAATAAGCCACTGTCTTTGGCTTCCTGTGCGCTCATATGCTTTGCGCCTGTGAACATATCAATCTGATTAATAAAGGATAAAACGGTAGCTGAATCCTGAGTGTTCATTTGTGCACCGTCTTCACCATACACTTTGTATCCGTTATATTTTGCCGGGTTGTGGCTGGCGGTAATCATAATGCCGGAGATGGCATTTAAATGACGGACAGCAAAGGAAAGTGCCGGAGTGGGCTGCATCTCGCTGTAAATGAAAACCCGGATGCCGTTTGCGGCTAACACACAGGCAGCTTCCCAGGCAAACTCCTCGGAATAGTGGCGGCAATCATAAGAGATGGCGACACCACGTTTTTTGGCTTCTTCGCCTTTTTGCAGAATGCATTCAGCGAGGCCCTGTGTGGCACGGCGCACGGTATAGATATTCATCCGGTTGGTGCCGGCACCTAAAATGCCCCGGAGACCAGCTGTGCCGAACTCTAAGTCTTTATAAAAGCGCTCTTTGATTTCATCTTCGTTTTGCGAAATGGCTAGTAGCTCATCTTTTGTAACACTATCGGCTAAAGAACACCATGTACGGTATTGCTCCCTGTAATCTTTCTTCATGATTGGTTTCATCCTTTCAGTGCTGCAGTTACTGTTTTTTATTCGCTCCACATAATGCCGTCATCAGCCGGTGGAGGTGCCTGAGTAGTTGTACCTTGCTCCGGTGGGGTTGTGCTACCGGTTTGCTCACCATTTCCCGGGGTGGGATTAATCGGTTCGCCCTCTGCCGGGGGATTGCTTGTACCAGTGCCGGGGACGGTTTCATTCAAACCGGCATCTTCGTTTTGAATTGTATCATCAATCTCGTCCTCCGGTGCTGTTTCATCTTCATGTGAATAACAGAAGCTGTTGGGTTGGGTGCCGGATTTAAAATATTCGGTTCGGGTGTTTGTGCAGCTACCAGTGGCGATTCTGCCGCTTTGCTGACAAACAACTCTTGAAACCATACCATCGGGGACGGGGATTTTGTTAGCTGTTTCATTTTGGTGAATTTTTGTCATAACCTGTCTCCAGGCACCTGTGCAGGGGTTAAACATACCTGTCATAGAGCGGGGATTGTCATAACCTGACCAGACAACACCAACATAGTTGGGTGTAAAGCCTGCAAACCAACGGTCAATATCATGGTCAGTTGTACCGGTTTTTCCGGCAGAGAAGACGCCGCTTAAGCGCGCATTTGTACCGGTACCGGAGGTGACAACGCCGGAGAGCATTTGCACCATGGAGTAAGCCGTGGTTTCGCTCATTGCCCGGGTTGTTTTAGGCTTGTTCTCTAAAATGACACGTCCGGTGGAATCTACAACTTTAGTATATGTGGTCGGCTGGGTATATATACCACCATTTACAAAGGCGGCATAGGCAGCGGTCATTTCCATAACGGACACACCATCGGTTAAACCGCCCAGACCTAACGAGCTTAAATATTTATCAGTATGAATTTCACCGTCTGCCCTTTTTTCTGAACTGACAAGTGTGGAGACACCCAGTTTTTTGGAAACAAAATCAAAGGAACGGTCAACACCCAGCTTATCCAGAATGCGGACAGCCGGAAGGTTGCGGGATTTTTCTAAAGCAACACGGGCGGTGATGGGACCCATAAACTTGCCGTCAGCATTTTTCGGTGCCCAGTTTCCTATTTTAAGAGCTGTATCGTGCACAACTGTTGCGGGGGTGATGACGCCGTATTCGATAGCCGGAGCATACACAGCGAGGGGTTTGATGGATGAGCCGGGCTGGCGCAAAGACTGGGTGCCACGGTTCAGCACGCGGTTACCTGTTTTTTCGCCACGACCACCGACGATGCCTTTGATCTGACCTGTGTAAGGGTCTATGACAACCATAGCTGCCTGCGGCTTATTGGTGCCACTGCCGGGGAAGTTCTGCTCATTTTCAAATACGCTTTCCATAGCACTTTGTACTTTGGGGTCAACGTTGGCATAAATTTTAAGACCGCCCTTAAACAGTGCTTTGGTTGCATCGCTTTCAGACATTTTGTTACGGGTCATTAAATCGTTCATAACGTCTAAAATGATTTGGTCTGTATAATAAGATTGAATGTTGGAATTTTCAACCTTGGCAGTACCTTTTACCAGTTTCAACTGTTCGTTGACTGCATCGTCATGCTCTTGTTGGGAGATAAAGCCAAGCTCCAGCATTTTGCCCAAAACAAGCTCTTGTTTTGCTTTGTGAGCCTCGTAATTAAGCAGAGGGTCATAGCGGCTGGGATACTGGGTGATGCCTGCGATAGAGGCACATTCTGCTAAGGAAAGCTCGGAAACATCCTTGCTGTAATAGACATTGGATGCGGTTTGAACACCGTGACATCCCTGACCCAGGTAGATGGTGTTCATATACATTTCGATAATCCGATCTTTTGACATTTTTTGTTCCAGATTCAGCGCGCGGATGATTTCCTGCACTTTACGAATGGGAGAACGCTGGTCTTTGCCGGTAATGTTTTTGATTAACTGTTGGGTGATGGTAGAGCCACCGTGAGAATCGTTGCCTTTAAAAATATAACCGATTACGGCACTCAAGGTACGTTTCCAATCCACACCCTTGTGGTATTCGAAACGTTCATCCTCAATGGCGATGAACGCTTTTTTTAGCATTTCGGGGGTGTTTTCCAAATCTACCCAAATACGGTTCTGGTCTGCGTGCATACGGTCATATTCTATGGGCTGACCGGTTTCTTCGTCTGTATAATATACAACAGAAGAAAACTCCAGATTATATTCCTGGGCAATCAGGTCAGTGCTGTTATCAATAAAACCGAAAACAGCACCGGCAACGACAGAAGTTGCCAATACAAACACAATACCGATGATTAACAAAATTCGTTTGAAACTCTGCTTGGCAGAGCGTTTTTTTGCGGCTTGTTTGCTTCGCGGACTTGTTTCCGTTCTTCTCATTTTGCCACATCCTTCCTTGCAACTATGGGTTGCGAATATGAAAGCCTGCTTAAAGCATTTTTTGTATAATAGACATACTTTCTCATTTACATTATAATAAATAAACTTTACAAAAGTATTACAAAATGCTGTTTTTTGTGTTAAAATAGAGAATCAGCAAAAAACGATAAAATTTACAAAAATATATTTTTGGTGTGGAATCGCATATGGGTGGTGGAATATCAGCGTTTTTGATGAATTTGTTTGGATAAAATTGTTTATTTTTTATATTGCAGTGAAGAATAACAGTGTGCTACAATGTAAGTACAGTTAAAAGTTTTTATACCTTTGTTTATTTGTTTTTTTTTCTTATGTTTTTTTATCACTTTTGAGTGATATCCCATAGGTTGTTCGGTCTTATTTAATTTGTGTCGCACGGGAGGTGCTTTTTTGGATTTTTCCGGAAAGAAAATTGATGAATTAAAACAGCTTGCTAAAGAGCTTGGTGTTAAAAACATTTCTAAATACAAAAAGCAAGAGTTGATTGCGCTACTTGAGGAGCAAGCCAAGAAGCAGGAGGATTCTTCTTTAGAAGAAAAAACTGTTACTGATGAAAAAAGTGGTTTGATGCTGCAGGGCGGCGATAACATTGTTGGCGGTATCTTGGAAGTGCTTTCAGAAGGATATGGCTTTCTCCGTGGAGAAAATTATCTTTCTACACCGAAAGATGTGTATGTTTCGCCCACGCAGATTCGGCGGTTTAATTTAAAAACAGGGGATAAGGTGACAGGCATTGGCCGTATGCCGAAAGAGGGGGAAAAGTTTCCCGCTTTGATTTTTGTGCAGCATGTGAATGATGATACACCGGACAAGGCAATTCGTCGCCGACCCTTTGAATATTTAACGCCGATTTTTCCAGAGGAACGGCTCAGACTTGAAAGCGTCGGTTGTGATTTTTCAATGCGGCTTGTGGATTTGATTGCGCCCATAGGCAAAGGGCAGAGAGGACTCATTGTTGCACCGCCGAAAGCCGGTAAGACAACTCTTTTAAAGAATATTGCAAATCAGATTGAAAAAAATCACCCGGAAGTGACGCTCATTGTTCTTTTGATTGATGAACGGCCGGAAGAAGTGACAGATATGAAACGTTCTATATCCGGCGATGTGGTGTTTTCCACCTTTGACCAGCCACCGGAGCATCACGCCAAGGTGGCGGAAATTGTGTTAGAGCGTGCCCAAAGGCTTGTGGAACAGCGAAAAGATGTTGTGGTGCTGTTGGACTCCATTACCCGCCTTGCAAGGGCTTATAATCTGACTGTGCCACCATCGGGCAGAACCCTATCCGGCGGTATTGACCCCGGGGCGCTTCACAAGCCAAAGAAGTTTTTTGGCGCGGCACGAAACATTGAAAATGGCGGTAGCTTGACGATTCTTGCCACAGCTTTGATTGAAACAGGCAGCCGGATGGATGATGTGATTTTTGAAGAGTTTAAAGGCACCGGTAATATGGAATTGCATTTAGACCGCAGATTATCAGAAAAACGTATCTTTCCTGCCATGGACATTCATAAATCCGGTACCCGTAAAGAAGAGCTTTTGCAGAGCCAAAAGGAGCTGGAGGCTGTTTGGGCGCTTAGACGTGATTTATCATCTAACATGACGGTGCAGGAAGTGACAGAACAGCTCATTCACACCTTGATTCGTACAAAGGATAATGAGGAGATGACAGAGGTTATTTTGCAGGACTTTGAAAATAAGAAAAAACACCGTAAATAACAGCGTGATGTGCTGATTTTTAAGGAGGGAACAGGTATGGGAAAACTGATATTGGTTACCGGAGGAAAGAGAAGCGGCAAGAGTGATTATGCTCAAGGGTTGGCGGAACAGTTCGGTGATAGTATTTTATATATTGCCACGCTGGTTCCTGAGGATGATGAAGAAGTGCAGAGCCGGATTGCCTGCAGAAAGGTGCTAAGGCCTTCTACCTGGGATACCCTGGAGGCTTATGATGGCATAGATCGTCATATTGAGGAGTTTGGTGCAAGCTATGACGGCATTGTGCTGGACAGAATCTCTGTGATGGTGACCCAGCTTTTGGGAGATTATGATGCCAATTGGGATTCTGTGCCTATGTCAGTGGTTTTGGAAATTGAAAAGACCGTTTGGCAAAGGGTGAGAGAAGTGGTGAAGGTAGCAAAATTGGTGCCGACGCCCGTGATTATGCTGACCAATGAGCTTGGTCTTGGCAGCCGCCCTGACGATCGCTTTAATAAAATTCGCAGGGACATTACCTGTCGGATTAACACAAAAATTGCGGCACAGGCTGATGAGGTGCATTTTATGGTTTCGGGGATTCCTATGAAAATCAAGTAAAATAACTTGCATCCCGAAGAAAAATGATGTATAATATTATTGAGAAGTTTTTACCGGAAGGAAGGCGATTTACATGGATAAGTCGGAGGCCAAGCGGTCTTAGGAAGACAATACTAATGGCCAACTC
>JAZSJR010000052.1:0-3032 GCA_045534415.1 Clostridia bacterium | reverse complement strand
GGATCTCGTCCAGCAGCACCTTGGCATTCTTCATGCCATGGGCGATTGCCACACTTACGGTCATACCGCCCAAGTCCAGAGAAGCCTCACGGACACCCTCGAAGCCACGAACAGCCTCGAACTTGATGGCTTCATGTTCCTTGCCGGTGAGAACAAAATAAACGGTACGCAGAGCAGCTTCCATAACACCACCGGTGACACCGAAGATAACACCTGCGCCGGTGTATTCACCCATCAGATCCTGGTCGAATTCCTCATCGGGCAGACGGGTAAACAGGATGCCTGCACGCTTGATCATCTTAGCCAGCTCCCGGGTGGTCAGAACTGCGTCCACATCGGCGGTGTTGACGGTTTAGTTCACATTTCTGAACTGAGCTGGGCAAGAATTAAGCATCCTTCTGATGTTGTCAGCGTTGGTGACAGCATTGAAGTATATATTAAGGACATTGCTGAAGATACCAAGAAGATTTCCTTAGGCTACAAAAACCCCTTAGAAAATCCCTGGGAAATTGCAAAATCCAAGTTAAACGTTGGCGATGTTGTTTCTGCTAAAATCGTTCGTATGCTCCCCTTTGGTGCATTTGCTGAAATTATGCCCACCGTTGACGGTCTGATTCATATTTCTCAGATTGCTAACAAGCGCATCGGCAAACCCCAGGATGAGCTTTCCATTGGTCAGGAAGTTGACGTTAAAATCGTTGACATTGACTGGGAAAACAAGAAGATTGCTCTTTCTATTCGTGCTCTTCTGCCTGTTGAAGAACCCGCAGTAGAAGAAGCTGCTGCTGAAACAGCTGAAGAAGAAGTAACTTCTTACACCGAAGAAGTTGTAAACACCATTGGTGATGCTGTAGAAGCGCCTGCTACTGAAGAATAAGAAAGTTTTAAAGACTGCTGATTTTAAACATCAGCAGTCTTTTTTTCTTGCATTTCAGGTAAAATTTTGATATACTGTAATTAATGTAATTTTTAGATAAGGAATGATGTAAATGCTGACAAAAGAATGGGCTGCCTTAAAAAACGGCAGTGACATCCGTGGTGTGGGAAGCGAAGGCATCCCCGGCGCAGATATTAACTTAACAGACCCCGTTGTAGAAGCAATTGCCGCTGGTTTTATTGCCTTTCTGCAGGAAAAATATCAGGTAAAAGCAGAAGAAATTACCATTGCAATCGGTCACGATAGCCGTGTTTCTGCACAGCGCATTAAAAACGCTTGTCTTCGTGCTATCACAGCAACCGGTGCAAATGTGTATGACTTCTCTCTTTGTACCACCCCGGCTATGTTTATGAGCACAATTGACGAAGAACTGGGCATTTTTGCTTCCATTATGCTGACTGCTAGCCACCTGCCCTTTAACCGTAACGGTCTTAAGTTCTTTACCCGTGAAGGGGGCTTAGAGGGGGCTGACATTACCGAAATTTTAACTTATGCACAAGATGGTTATAACTTTGCCCCCGAAAAGGCCGGTGAAGTGAAAACCTTTGATTACTTATCCCGCTATGCTGATCAGATTGCAGGCATCATTAAAAAAGGCACTGGACTCGATAAGCCCTTTGCCGGTATGAAAATTGCTGTGGATGCTGGTAATGGTGCCGGCGGCTTTTATGCTGAAAAGGTGTTAGCACCCTTAGGCGCTGATGTTAGCGGTAGCTGCTTCTTAGAACCTGACGGTTCTTTCCCCAATCACATTCCCAACCCGGAAGACAAAGAGGCTATGCATGCCATTTCGCAGGCTGTTCTTTCATCAAAGTCTGACTTAGGCGTTATTTTCGACACTGACGTTGACCGTGCTGCCATCGTTGATGATGCTGGTCGCGAAATCAATAAAAACCGCCTGATTGCTTTGATTTCTGCAGTTTTGTTAGAAGAAAAGAAAGGCACCATCGTAACAGACTCTGTTACCTCCACCGGTCTTGCAGACTTTATTAAGAATGATTTGGGCGGTGTTCATCACAGATTTAAACGTGGCTACAAAAACGTTATTAACGAAGCAAAACGTTTAAACAAAGAGGGTGCATATTGCCCCTTAGCTATTGAAACCAGCGGTCACGCTGCCCTTTCTGAAAACTATTTCTTAGATGATGGTGCTTACCTTGTTACCAAGCTTTTAATCAAGGCTGTTAACATGCGTGCTGAGGGCAGAAAGCTCACCGAACTGATTGCTACCTTAAAAGAGCCTAAACTGGCTGCAGGCCATCGCTTAAACCTGACAGGTGAAAACTTTAAAGAAGACGGTCAGAAAATTCTAGACGCTTTAACTGAAACTGTAAAAGCATCCGGCAATATGACCTTAGAAGAACCCAACTACGAGGGTGTTCGCGTGAATATTGGTGACGGTTGGTTTCTGCTTCGTCTGTCTCTCCACGATCCATTAATGCCGCTGGATATTCAGTGTGACACCGAGGAATGCTTAAACGGCATTTATGCTTTCTTAAAGGATTTCTTATCCGGTTTTGATTGCATTGACATCACACCTCTTCCCTAAGTAATTAAAAAAATATTGATAAAACATTTGTAGGGGCGGATGCCCACATCCGCCCGAAGCTTTATTTGCGGGTCGATGTTAGCATCGACCCCTACTTTTTTAACGATTTTTACACGAATCGTATTGCATTTTTATGAATATTATTGTATAATTATGTAGTTACTGACTATATACATATGGAGGCTATTATGGCAGATTGGAAGCGTTACACTCCGGAGGGAACCCAGGATGTGTTCCCCCGTCAATGTACAAATAAAATGAAGACAGAAGCTGCAATTTCCGATGTTTTTGAAAGCTATGGATATATGGTTGCTGAAACACCGGTTATGCAGTTTTATGATGCGTTTAACACCCCCAGCGGTAAAATTCCTCAAGAGACAATGTTTAAATTCTTTGATGCAGAGGGGCGCATTTTAGTATTAAGACCGGACATTACCACTTGCCTGGCAAGAATGGTTGCCTGCAAGCTGGATGACGGTTTTTATCCCAAGCGTCTTTATTACTGCGGTAAGGTGTTCCGTTATTTAGAAGTCGGATCGTAGCCAT
>JAZSJR010000144.1:0-6439 GCA_045534415.1 Clostridia bacterium | reverse complement strand
ACTTGACTAGATCTCAAAAGTGTCATTTATAAGTGTCGGAAAAATGCGGAAGATTTTCCGAACCCAATTTTTTATTGATTTTACCCCTTAAAAAGCATAGTTTTTTAGAAAAATTAATAGGCAAATATATAAAAGTGTTGTTTTTTTTCTTCTTCGGGGATATCCACCAGAAGGAGATAACCACAACAGGGCACTATGCCGAAAAATGGCAAAATGGTTGACTTTTGGGTGTGTTTTTGCTATAATTTAGGTAGAATATAGGAAATGGAGCGAATTGTTGATAGGAGGGATATTATGAAAAAGAAATTAATAATTGGTTTTGTTGTAGTATTTCTTTTGATTTCTTTATTACCTTTTCCGCAAAACATTGATAGAACATACTATGGAGTAAATACAGAAAATGGAGAAAAGGTTGACATTGCCCTTGATATGAAATATTTAAGATTTCTGTTTTTGAATGACAAAATATATGGAACAATCACAGTTAAAACTGAAAATGAAACATTTGCCTATGGAGAGCATTTGCATTATTCAGGGCAAACACCATCCGTCAACAACGCAAATGACCGAGCACACGACTTCAGCGGATGGTATTACAACGAAACCATGTATATGAAAAAATATGAGAATGGTACAGTTTCAAAAATGCCTGTTGGGTTTGAACCTCTTTTAGTTCATATAAGTTCCGACTTTACTAAAATACTAATTCTGCATAATACAAGAGGAGAAATTGAAACCCAAGAAGACAGTAGATATATAGGGAATGTGGAACAAAATCAATTAGAAGATACAAAAGAATATTTTTTGGGTTACTATGATTAATAAACATTTATAATATTGAATGGGCTAAGTTGCAAACTTTGCCCATTTCCTTTATGCCAAAATCAATTTCTTTGCGAAATCTCAACAAAAAAACTATTCCACAGAAAATAAAGTTATAGGATGAACGCCCCTTACTTGACTAAAATTAATTCTTGTAGTATAATAAAAAATCAAGAGTTTTATTTGAGGTGAGTGTATGTCTTTTAAAGCTAAAATAGAAAATTTCTGGTATTATTATAAATCTGCCATCATCATTATCTTAATTGTCGTATTGGCAGGTATTTTACTGGTGAGCGAACTATCTAAAACTGTTCCGTCCGACCTGAAGGTTTCTTTAATCTCTACGGGCACATTAAGTGAGGGGAACATTAATTTTAACGAAGCCCTGCCCGGTGTGATTGATGATATTGATGCAAACGGCGATGAAAATATCACCATTGCCCGTTTGTTTTTGAGTGAGTCCATGAAAGAGGATAACGCCGAGGCAATGCGCCAGTCATTAGAAGCTCAGCTTGCCAACAAAGGCGCCACCCTGTTTATTGTAGACGCCGTTAATTTTGAAAGACTCATAAAAAAAGATGCTTTTTGTCCACTGGATGAACTGATGGATATCTCCAACTACGGTGACCGTGTTTTCTACCGTGATGGTACTCCTATTGCCCTGCATTTAACAGGCAGCAAGGTGCTTTCTGATATGGAATTTTTAAGCGATGATTTATATGCGTTGGTACTGTTTCGGCGTCCCGGTGAAGAAAACGACCCTGTGCGTGTAGCAGAATATGAAAACGCTGTTAAAGTGCTCACTGAGTTACTGAAACAAAACAATCCGGCGTAAACCGTTACGCCGGATTTTTATCATCCCTACGGAGGCAAGGTAATGGAAATATCAATCGAAAAGGAGCAAAATTTATTTGCCCGCTACAAGCAGACAAAAGACAGCACTGTTTTAAGTGACATTGTGGACATATATGCATACATTCCTGAAATTTTGGCACGACGTTTTGCTGGCAAAGGTTTGGAGTTTGATGATATCTACCAATCTGCCTGTATAGGCCTTGTAAACGCCGTAAAACGCTTTGACGCAAGCCGTGGTACACGTTTCTCTACCTTTGCTACCCCCACCGTTTTAGGGGAAATTAAGCGTCTGTTTCGTGATAAAGGTAACTGCATTCGTGTTCCCCGCCGTATGTATGAAATTTTTTCAAAGGCAAATAAAATCCGTAATGAAGAGCTTGTTAAAACTGGTCGGATTTTGGGCTATCAGGAACTTGCTGAAAAACTTGATATCAGCATCGAGCAGCTCGCTCAGGCAATGTATTGGGGTGATACGCAAGAGGTTTGTTCCTTAGAACAACCCTTGGATGAGCAGGACGTCATTTTAGGTGACTGCATCGGTATGGAAGATGATAAATTTCTGATGATTGAAAACAAAGACTTTATCGACAGCTTTTTAAACTCGCTCCCCGACCGCGAGCGTCAGTTTGTTAAATACCGTTATTACGACGAACTCACACAGGCAAAAATTGCAGAACTTATGGATACCTCGCAAATGAACATCTCCCGCATGGAAAAAAAGGTACTTGAACATTTGCGCATGATGTACAAGAAAACTATCTCCTGATGCTTTACAAAATAAGAAAGCCGTGATACAATAATATAGGTCTCTTTGTCCCCGTAGCTCAGTCGGATAGAGCGACCGCCTCCTAAGCGGTAGGCCGGACGTTCGAATCCTCTTGGGGACGCCAATAAAAAAATCAGCCAAAAGCATATGCTTTCGGCTGATTTTTTTATATTTACACCCCGCTATAGGCTGAAAAACCGCCATCAACAGGAATCACTACACCGTTAACAAAACCAGAGGCTTCTTTGCAGAGCAAAAACAGCAGTGTTCCAATCAACTCTTCAGATTTGCCAAAACGCCCCATGGGCGTGCTGCCTAAAATCTTGCCTGTTCTTGGTGTCGGTGTTCCACCTTCATTAAAGAGCAGTTTTTCATTCTGCTTTGTTACGAAGAAACCGGGCGCAATGGCGTTACAACGGATGTTCGTTTTAGAAAAATGAACACAAAGCCACTGGGTAAAGTTCGATATTGCCGCCTTAGCACCGGAATATGCCGGGATTTTTGTAAGAGGGGTATATGCATTCATACTTGAGATGTTAATGATAGATGCATCTTCTTATGTGAGCATATCCTTGGCAAATACCTGGGTAGGCAAAAGCGTTCCCAAAAAGTTTAAGTTAAATACAAATTCAACACCTGATTTATCAAGGTCAAAAAAAGTCTTCATTTTGCCCAAATCCTCGGGGCAAAAATACTCATCATCCGTAGTGGCTTTAGGGTTGTTGCCGCCGGCACTATTGATTAAAATATCACAAGTGCCAAAGTCAGCTACAATCTGTTCGTGTACCGCCTCAAGGCTTTCTTTTTCCAGCACATTGCAGGCATACCCTTTGGCGATGCCGCCCTGCGCCACAATTTTCTCCGCATTTTCTTTGGCCGCCGCTTCATTTAAGTCAAGCAAGGCAATTTTTGCACCGGTTTTAGATAAGGCTTCTGCAAACAAAGAGCAAAGCACACCACCAGCACCGGTGATGACCACCACTTTATCTGTTAATTTTATCTCAAAAGGTAATTTCATTTGTCTGCTCCTTTTTCTAAGGTTTCCCAAATACCTGCCATATACATAGCACCCAAAGCCCGGTCATAAAGTCCATAACCCGGCTTGCCTGTTTCCCCCCAAATCATTCTGCCGTGATCAGGACGAAGATAGCCTGTAAATCCGGTTTCGTGATAGGCTTTTAAGATTTCAACCACATCCAGTGAACCGCATTTTGACAGATGACCACTTTCTTCAAAGGAACCATCTGCTAAAATTTTAATGTTTCGAACGTGAGCAAAATGAATACGACCCATTGCGCCATACTTTCTCACCATCGCCGTGTAATCATTAAACGCTGCACAACCAAGACTACCGCTGCACAGGGTCAAGCCGTGGTGTTTATCATCATAAAGCGCCAAAAATCTATCAATATTTTCTTCCGTTGTGATAATTCGGGGAATGCCAAAAATGGGCCATGGCGGGTCATCCGGATGAATAGCCATATTTACGTCACACTCCACCGCAACAGGCATAATCTCACGGATAAAGTAGCCGAGATTGTCCCAAAGGCCTTCTTCTCCAATTTTCTGATATTCTTCTATCAATCCGGTCATTTCCTCCGGTGAATAGGAGGCATCCCAACCGGGCAGGGTCATTTTTGTGGGGTCAAGTTTAGCCACATCTTCTCTGTAATATACTAAAGCATTTGAGCCATCAGCAAGGGGCTGGTCAAGACGAGAACGAGTCCAGTCAAATACCGGCATAAAGTTATAGCAAATGCACTTAACCCCCGCCTTTGCCAAACGGCGGATGTTTTCTTTGTAGTTATCAATATAAAGCTGATAATTTCCACGACGTAGCTTAATATCCTCATGAACAGGTACGCTTTCGATGACTTCCATCTCAAGTCCTTTACTGTTTACCATTTCTTTCATCCGGTCAATTTCCTCCTGAGGCCAAACCTCGCCCACAGGCACGGAATACACCGCCGTTACCACCCCTGTCATGCAGGGAATCTGACGGATGTAGTCAAGACTAATGCTGTCATCTTCGCCATACCAGCGAAATGTCATTTTCATAGAAGTTCTCCTTTCTGTGTTATAAACATGTACTGTAACACCCGGTTACTTTCCTAAAATTCTGTAAATCTCGGCATATTCAGTATGCCCAATATAAAACACTTTACCCATCTTTTAACTTTCTTTTAATTTTGATGCCACACAACGCGGCCTGCTACCATGGTCAGGCTGACATTGATGTTTTCATCAAATATAACAACATCTGCGTCATAACCGGGCAATAAGCTTCCCTTATTCTCTGCTCCAATGATTCTCGCAGGCGTTTTAGATGCCATTGCCACTGCATCTGTCAGAGAAACACTCGCCACCTGTATCATATTCCTCACCAAACGGTCTGAAAATGCCACACTGCCGGCAAAAGCACTTCTATCAGGCAGTTTTGCCACCCCATCTTCAATAATCACAGATAGGCCATTTTCCTGACTGCCCAAAACGCTCTCACCCTCCGGCATACCGGCACCACACATAGAATCTGTGACAAGCGCAATGTTATCCGTTCCTTTAATTTTATAAATCAGGCGCAGAAGGTCAGCGGGAAGATGAATACCATCTGCAATAATTTCTACCGTCATCTCATCATTTAAATACGCTTCCTCCACAATACCGGCATAACGAAATGCATTTTTTCTGTGAACGGTGCTGGTGCAGGAGTATAAGTGCGTCACGTGAGTAAAACCGTTTTCAAAAGCCTTGTGTGCCTCAGTGCTGGTTGCATCACTATGCCCAATACAAGGCAAAATGCCGCAATTCTTTAAACCTTGCAAAGCTTTCTGAACCCTCAAGCTCCGGCGCACCTGTCCATCTTAGAATGCAATGTGTTCCCTTTACCAAAGGCTCATATTCCTCTGGAGAAATGGTCGAAGAAATCGTTCTTCCTGCGCTCCTTTTTGGCTTGGGGCAAAATAGGGACCCTCAAAGTGAAGACCTAGAATATTTGCACCTTCGCTTTTTTCTAAGCTGCCATATAGCCGAATTGCCGCCTCCATATCCTCCTTTGTGCTGAAGGTAACAGTTGCAACCAAGGAGGTTGTGCCATGCTCCGCGTGGGCTTTTGAAATAGCCTGATAGACTTCTTGTGTGTTATCTAAAAAATCATATTCACGCCGTGAGTTTTCATACCGGGTTCTATGGTGTAAGGTGCCACCTGATAAGAACCGGGTGTTTGTAGCCTTTTATACGTATTTTCAAAGGTTTCAAGGGCAATTTGCTTTGCACGCTCATCTTGGGTCGCCCGATAATATTCTGCCATACTAATCAAAACAAAACCGTCAACATAGATGCTGATGTCATTATTAAGTATATGTTTTGCCTCATCAAAACGGCTTGCTTTGGCAAAAAGGGAAATTTCCGCCGGCACAAAAGCAACGGAAGCATATTAAAAATGCGGTTTTTCAGACTACACCACCTTTTTCATAGCCTATAAGGCTCACTTTGGTCTTTCACCCTCAGATACAGAAAAGCTGCACCATGTATAAAAAAATAAACCGGATACCAAAGACAATTTCTGCCTTTTGCATCCGGTTTTTTATACATATTTAAAAACAACTTCTACTTTTTAATACAACTTCGTAAATTCAAAGGAATCGTCAATACCAAGTTTCCTTAACGCTTCTTCTTTTTTATCAGCGATATCTTTGTCCATGCGGTCAAAATAATTGTTACCCTCTGCATCAATATCCACAATAAATGGTCCTAAATCGTTTAATTTAAAGAACCAAGCCGCCTCTATTCTTCCAAGTTCATCATACAAATAAACGTCCTGCACCTCTATTGAATCGATCCAAAGATTCGGGCTTACAGAGCGGGGCGAAACATGAACACACTTCTTTTCTTTCATCATTTTTGCGGTTTTTTCGCCCATGGTGGTTTTTCCCACAATCATCTTAAGGCCCCATTCCGAGACGCTTTTTGCCCCCCATTTTTCAAAGCGTATGCTTG
>JAZSJR010000164.1:0-4125 GCA_045534415.1 Clostridia bacterium | reverse complement strand
GATTGCAAAATCGATGACCTCACCCGAGAGAGAAATGCCCTTGCCGTAAAGAATATCAAATTCTGCTACGCGGAAAGGCGGTGCAACCTTGTTTTTAACAACCTTTGCACGGGTGCGAACACCAACGCTTTCTGTGCCGCGCTTAATCACTTCCTGCTTTCTGATTTCAAGACGGACTGACGCATAGAACTTAAGTGCACGGCCACCGGTGGTAACTTCAGGATTGCCGTAAATAACACCAACCTTTTCACGAAGCTGATTGATGAAAATAACAACCGCATTTGATTTGTTGATAACACCGGCAAGCTTACGCAGCGCCTGGCTCATAAGTCTTGCGTGAAGACCTACGTGAGATTCACCCATTTCGCCCTCAATTTCAGCTTTGGGAACCAAGGCTGCAACAGAGTCTACAACCAAAAGGTCAATGGCACCGCTGCGAGTCAGCATTTCAGCAATTTCGAGTGCCTGTTCACCGGTATCAGGCTGTGCAACCAATAAATCAGCCACATTAACACCGAGCTTTTCAGCATAAATCGGGTCTAAGGCGTGCTCTGCATCAATAAACGCAACATTGCCGCCCTGTTTTTGTGCTTCAGCCACGCAATGGAGGGCAACAGTTGTTTTACCGGAGGATTCAGGACCATACATTTCCACGATTCTGCCCTTAGGAAGTCCACCAATACCAAGTGCAATATCAAGGCTGAGTGCACCGGTAGAAACCGCTTCAACATTTAATCGGGTATCACTGCCAAGGCGCATAACAGCACCTTTACCATAAGCCTTTTCAATTTGTTTCATTGCCATTTCCAAAGCTTCCTGACGTTCTGTGTCGTTTGCCTTTCTCATAACCGGGTCAACCCCTTTTTTGCCGGCTACCGGCGGTCTTTTATCATTCATCATATGTTCCTCACTTTTCTTTTCAATTCAATATATTTACGCAAGAACCCTCTTGCGGATTGCGTTAAGTCCGTGCATCACAGCACCATGCCGCACTCTGTCACGATTTCCGTGAAGCTGCAGTTTTAAAACGGTTATCTCATCCCGGTAGCAAACACCAATGTAAACCAAGCCGACAGGCTTTTCTTCTGTGCCCCCATCCGGCCCTGCAATACCAGTAACTGAAATGCCAATGTCGGCCCCTGACGCTTTCTGAATGCCGCGAGCCATTTCTTCGGCTGTTTCGCTACTAACAGCGCCGTGTTTTTTAAGTGTTTCTGCCGAAACACCCAAATATTTCATTTTTGCCTCATTGGAATAGGTCACAATGCTTTCATGAAGCACCGATGAAACTCCGGGAATATCGCCAAGCGCCGCCGTCAGCCGCCCTGCTGTGCAGGATTCAGCACAAGCTACCGTCAGCTGTTTCTCAATTAAAAGCGTGGCTGTGGTTTTCGCCATGGTTTCCTCATCATAGCCGTAGATATATTCCCCTAACCGGCTTTCTATTTCATTTTGTGCTTTTTTAATCAGCTTTTCTGCCTCATCAGCTGATTCTGCTTTTGCCGAGATACGCAAAATCACTTCACTGTCTTTTGCATAGGGTGCAACTGTAGGATTTGACCAATCCATCAGGTCTGAAACCGTCTCCCCAACCCTTGCTTCACCAATGCCAAAAAGACGCAGAACTTTAGATTCCATCACAAAGTCAGATTTTGCTTTTAAGTAAGGCTCAACCTGGTCGCAAAACATAGGAACAATCTCTCTGGGCGGTCCTGGGAGTAAAACAGCAATTTTGCCGTCCTTTTCTAAAATAATGCCCGGTGCCGTGCCATGGTCATTATGCAAAATCATAGCACCCTCAGGGATGTATGCCTGTTTTTCATTGCTTAGGGGATATCTGCCATTTAAATACTGTTTTATTTCATCCACAATTTCTTTATGAAAAAGCAGTGGAACATTAAAATTTTCCGCTACTATTTCTTTTGTTAAGTCATCATCCGTTGGTCCTAAGCCGCCGGATAAAATCACCAAATCGGCTCGTGAAAAAGCAAGACGAATTGCTTCTTTTAAGCGACCGGGATTATCCCCCACAACCGTTTGATAATACATATCAATGCCCAGGGCAAAAAGACGCTCTGATAAAAACTGTGCATTGGTATTAACAATATCGCCAACTAAAATTTCTGTGCCAACAGCAATAATCTCTGCTTTCATATATGCCTCCGATTTTGTTTTATTCTGCCTTTTCTTCAAAGTCCAACGTATCTTCAGCGTCCACATTCACAAGTCTTGGGTTCATTTTCTGCATAGCAGCCAAAAGCTTCACAGGTGGCTGAAAGGTCAAAAGCGTGCGCTCACCATTGTTAGAAAAAATAACATGATAAACACGACCTTGTGCAGAATCAAAAACTGCATCATACTTTTTAGCAAAAGCGCCCTCAAACTCATGTTTATAGGTCATATTTTTATCAGAAGCCATTAATTCAATATTCTTAGTATTAAAGCTCACCATACGTTTTCTTGTTTTTCTGGCTTTAACAACGTCAATATCCAAATCACCATTGGTGAAAATATATTCATACTCCAAATTAAAATTGCGCAAAAGTACCAGCGCAAAGTAAACAACACCGGCTATTGCCAAAAAGATATAAGCATTTAAAAATGAACTAATCATTGGAAAGCCAAAAAGCACCAAAAGGCAAAGCACAAGTGCCGCCAAAACAATGCCACTCTGTTTCACAAAATCAAGACTGGAGGGTTTTTTACGCATTAAATATTCCAGAAAAGTATCCATATCAAATCTCGCTTTCTGTTTTTCTTTTGCAGCTATTTACTGCATTTTATTCTTATTTACAAGTATATCATACATTTACATATTTTTCAATGTATCTAAAAACTTTTTACACTTTATTCACAAGGCCTTTGTCCGTAATCAGGCAGTCCATTTTCACATCACTTTCTTCTGTCGGCAAAGCATCTGTCACGCAAATCTCATAACAAACACCTGCAAAAACCGCCTTGGAACATTTGGGCAGATAGCGGTCATAATAACCACCGCCATACCCCATCCGTTCCATTTCCACAGAAAATGCACATCCCGGGCAAAGCACAAGGTCCGCTTGTTCAGGCAGCACCGGTGTATGTTCAGGCGGCTCTAAAATGCCATATGCCCCCGGCTGCAAATCACTGATGTCTGAGACTCTATACATGGTCATTTTTCCTTTTGCCTTACACTTAGGCAATGCAACCGTTTTCCCCATTGCAAGCAGTTTTTTCAACAAAGAAAACATGTCCGGCTCATTGCGAAAGGACGCATAGGCAAAAATAACCTGAAAATTCTTTTCCTTCACTAGCTGCAAGATGTTTTCTTCAATCGCCGCAGACCATTCGCTAACTGTCTCTTTTGACAGGGCATTCCTCTTTTCTAAAAAAGCCTTTCTGATTGCCTTTTTCATCGAATGCTAATCGCCTCCACCTTTTCGGTTTTGCCACCATCACCCACTGAGAACACAGCACCGCAAAGCTGTGCTTTGCCATCAGCAAATTCAAATCGCCTGGGAATGCAGGTTAAAAACCGCTCAAGGGTAATTTCCTTTTTCACACCCAAACAGGAATACATAGGCCCTGTCATTCCCAAATCCGTGATGTAGCCAGTCCCTTTGGGAAGCACCCAGCCATCTGCCGTTTGCACGTGAGTATGAGTGCCAAAAACAGCCGTCACACGACCATCTAAATACCATCCCATAGAAATCTTTTCGCTGGTTGCCTCTGCGTGAAAATCAACAAAATAAAGGTCTGCACGAACACTGTCTAAAATCTTATCCACCGTGCGGAATGGGCAATCCATATAATCCATATAAATCCGTCCCATTAAGTTAATGACAGCAATCTTCTTTCCGTTTTTTTCTAAAACAGTAACACCCTTTCCCACAGTTCCCTCGGGAAAGTTCGCCGGACGAATCACCCGGGAATTGTTTGCCAAAAGGCCAAAAGCATCTTTTTGACGAAAGGTATGATTTCCCAAAGTCAAAACATCTGCTCCATTTTCTAAAAGCAATTCTGCCTTTCTGCGGGTTATGCCGTTGTTTGCAGATGCGTTTTCTGCATTAACAATGCAAAAATCAATGTTAAATTCTTTTTTCAGCTCATCAATATGCTCTAAAAAAAGTCGGATCGTAGCCATGT
>JAZSJR010000107.1:0-1939 GCA_045534415.1 Clostridia bacterium | reverse complement strand
CCGTGTTTTTTTGCATAAAGAAGCGGCAGCAAAGAGTGTTTACTTTGCTGCCGCCTTTTTATATTTATAAGTTTTGAGCTTTGTCGCTTTCTTCTATCATGTCCACGCGCTCTGATAACTCCGTCACCCGCCTGTGTAAGGTAAAAAACTGTTCTTTCAATTTTAAAAAATCTTCCTTAAGCTGTAAAAACACGGCATCTCCCAGTTCTTTTGGTGACTCCCCTGCCACCATTTCCCGGGCAAATTCTTCCACCTCATAACCTGCCGGGCGAAACGCTTTTTCTGTCTTTGTTACTGGCTCATCTAAAATTCCGGCATCTGCATAAAAAACAATCTCCCGGTCTTTTTCATACCCATATAAAAGTTGACTTTTTCCTCCGCTATGCAAATGGTATAAAACTGGAGAAACCGAGGTCCCTTTCATATATCTGGCAGGCTTTGACCATTTCTTTCCGCCGTCCATTGAATGGGATGACATAATGCTACCGGATTCACGCCAAAAAAGATATAATTTCTCTTTCCCTTGCCAAAAAACCGGCAAACCATCCAGGGGAGAGTCCAGATTCACTGTAACAGGTTCTGTTAAGCTTCCATCTTCTTTCTCCTCAAAATATACTAAATTCTCCACATCACAAACCCTTTGAAAAGCACCATAGCGCGTGCATCCATCCGGCTCCGCCATTACTGCGCAAACCACGCTCCCCTCAGCGCAAGCAGGCATAAATCGGCTAAATTCTTTCTTCGACCAGCGAAATACCCGCCGTCCGCTGATGCCGGCTTCGTTTTTATAATAAACTGAGATGTCTGTACCCCTTACATTCTCCGTTATAAACATAGGCACATTGCCGGAAATTCTGTCCACCACAGTAGGCGGTCTGTCAGAAACCCCGATAATCTGGTGTACCAACATTTGTTTTTCCTGATAGGAAATCACATAAAAAAGGTTTAAAAACCGACCGGACGGCACCAACGAAAAATACTTCGGATATGGCCGGACAGATTTATTCTCCATTAAAACAGACCGCTGCCACGTGCCATTTAATGAACACAAATAAACAATATTGCCCTTTGTATCCTGACAAACAATGTGAATGCTGTCGTCTATGGAAATGGCGCAAAAATCTTCACACGCCTCTGCCAATATAACCTCAAAATTTGAGAACCTGCCGGATTCATAATGCCGGGCACAAAGCCCATACTGCGGCTTTATAAAAAAATGCTGCCACTTCTTTCCGCACCGAACCAAATACTCCATCTCGCCACCCACTCCTCATAATACTTCTTAATAAAACTTATGTAAAAACCCGGCATTTTATGAACGCTCACCAACGCCAAAGACCGCAGAAAGGCTTGACAAAATTCACCGAATCGAGTAAAATAAAAAAGTGACATTCCGCAATATAAATTTTATGCGGAGAAGTATCGAAGTGGTCATAACGAGAACGACTCGAAAGCTTCTACGTCTAATGGAACTCCAGTAGCCCGAAACCCTTGATTTTATGCGGTTTCTGTAATTTTATTTTTAACTAATTTTTGCTTGTTTTGCCCTGGTATTTGCCTTAAATTTTATTTTTGACAAATTTGTCAGGACTAACATATAAAACAATTTCATATTTGGAGAAGTATCGAAGTGGTCATAACGGGGCGCACTCGAAATCTTTTGAACTTAATGGAACTAAAACTTTCGCAAACGCTGTAACAGTGCGGTTTTCAGCAATCGGTGCTGACAACAAAGAAATTCTTTTCTAATGGAATTTCTAATAAAATTTAATATTTGTTGTAAACTTCAAAGGAAGTTTATATAAATTTGGAGATGTACCCAAGTGGTTGAAGGGGTCGGATTCGAAATCCGAAAGGTCGGTCATGCCGGCGCGGGCGTTCAAATCGTCTCATCTCCGCCAAAAAAACCGTGATGATTTTAATGTCATCACGCTTTTTC
>JAZSJR010000229.1:0-6529 GCA_045534415.1 Clostridia bacterium | reverse complement strand
CCTCTTAGCGTTTGTAGAATTAGTGTTGTTTTATCACAGTTCTCGGGGTGCGATAAAATAGTGCAGAACGGACAAACTGAGACCCGACGCTGTACATACGTACAGCAAGCTTGGCGAAGTTTGTTCGTAGCACAAAGCTTTTTAATTAAATTTACTAAAACGAATTATAAATTAATTCTTCTTGAAGTCTGTCATTTAGATTTTGACAGCTTCACATTGTAAGAAGTTCCTTGCTTTGTGCGGTCGGTGCTGTTTTATCACAGCTCGTTTATTTTGTACCGAAAATTCTGTCGCCTGCATCCCCTAAGCCGGGAACAATGTAGCAGTGCTCGTTTAAGCCTTCGTCTACATTAGCGCAGTAAATTTCAACATCGGGATGAGCTTTTGAAAGAGCTTCAACGCCCTCCGGTGCTGCAATCAGGCAAAGGAACTTAATCTGCTTGCCGCCGTAAGACTTAATTTGGTTAATGGCGTCTACAGCAGAGCCGCCGGTAGCAAGCATGGGGTCTACAACAACGATTAAACGTTTGTCAATATCAGCAGGCAGTTTGCAGTAATATTCCTGAGGCTGCATTGTCACTTCGTCACGATACATACCAATGTGACCGACTTTGGCAGAGGGAACAAGATTCAGCATACCGTTTACCATACCAAGACCGGCACGCAGAATGGGCACAACAGCCATTTTTTTGCCTCTGATCATTTTCTGTGTTGTCTTTTTAATGGGGGTTTCAATTTCAACATCCTCTAAGGGCAGGTCGCGGAGTGCTTCATAGCACATCAGCATTGTAATTTCTTCAACCAGTTCGCGGAACTCTTTGTTTGTGGTAGAGGTTTGACGCAAAATGGTGGTTTTGTGCTGAATTAAAGGATGGTCAAAAATCATAACATTGCTCATGGTTTTCTCCTATTCTGTTTTTGCTTTTGAAACAATCAGGTTTGTGATGATGCCTAAAATCAGAGCACAAGCGATTGAGGTGATGGTAACCTGACCAAAGGTTAAGGTTAAACCACCGATACCGGAAATTAAGATGACAGAAACGACAAACAGATTTTTGTTCTGATTCAGGTCAACCTTCTGTACCATTTTCAGACCAGATACAGCAATGAAGCCATAAAGAGCCATACAAACACCGCCCATTACGCAAGAGGGGATGGTGTTAACAAATGCAATAAAGGGAGATACAAAAGCAATTAAAATTGCTAAAATTGCAGCGGTGATGATGGTTCTGATGGATGCGTTTCTGGTAATGGCAACACAGCCAACGGATTCGCCGTAGGTGGTGTTGGGGCAGCCACCGAAGAATGCACCAACCATAGAGCCGACGCCATCACCCAAGAGGGTTCTGTGCAGACCGGGTTCTTCTAACAAATCAGCATCAATGATAGAAGAAATGTTTTTGTGGTCAGCAATATGCTCAGCAAATACAACGAAAGCAACAGGAATATAAGCAACTGCAATAGTGCCGATGTAAGCAGCATTCAGTTCACCAACACCAGTTAAAGCGCTCATAAAGGTGAAATCAGGAACAGCCAGGAAGGTGTTTAGGGTCACACCGTCTTTTACAAGGTCTAAGAGAGGGGCAATGTTTAATACTTTAATAGCATCAACATTTGCAGCATAGCCGATAATGGTTAAAATACCGGAAAATGCATAACCACCTAAGATACCAATAATAAAGGGAATCAGTTTCAAGGTCTTTTTACCGTAGGTTGAGCAAAGAATGGTAATGAACAGGGTTACAAGACCACATAAAACAGCGATTAAAGGAGAGGTTGCAACACCCTCAATGCTACCTTTTGCTAAATCGCCAACAGCATTGCCTGCAAGGCTCATACCGATGATAGCAACAGTGGGGCCGATAACAACCGGCGGCATGATTTTATTCAACCAGTTAACGCCAACCAGTTTTACTAAAATAGCGATGATAACATAAACAAGACCGGCAAAAATGGCACCAAGCACTAAGCCGGCAAAACCAAGAGAAATAGAAGTGGCACCAGCAAATGCCGCAATCATAGAATTGATGAATGCAAAGGAAGAACCTAAGAAAACAGGTGATTTTGTTTTGGTAAAAGCAACATACACGAGTGTACCAAGGCCTGCGCCTAAAAGTGCCGCAGCAGAACTCATGTTTGCGCCTTCAATAGCACCGTTGATGATAACAGGCACAACCAGGGTTGCTGTCATGATGGACAGAAGCTGCTGGATTGCAAAAACAATCAGCTGTCCAAATTTGGGTTTGTCTTTCACGTTGTAAATTAAGTTCATTTTTTCCCCTCCAAAAATTTTAAAAATTAGATGTAAGCATCTATGTTCAAATATACCTTAAATAAGACAAAAAGTCAATATATTTTTATACAAAATACCCATTATATTGATAAAAAAATCATTAAATCTACAAGATGGTGTATAAAAAACCACCTGCTTTGGCAGGTGGTTTTTTGCTTTTATCGAATATCCTCCACCACGGTCTCAGGTGGTGTGAGCAAGCGCTCGGGATTTTCTAAAAGACGCTTGAATTTTTTTAGCGCAGTGGCATAATAATGACCGTCACAAATGCGGTCTTCACACACAACAGTAAAATCAATGACACGGCGCTTTTCAATTTCGCCCTCTTCTGTTAAGTGGCATTCAGACCGTTTTGCCCCCATGGCAATGAAAACAGGCAGATTGCCAAATTCATAGAGGTGATGAAAAATGGGCGGCATACCCAGTGAACCCATGTTGGTAATGAACAAAGAGCCGTGAAAAGGACTCAGCTTTGTTAAAAATCGGGGCAAAAGACCAAAATAGTCCATAGTTTTCAGCACCCAAACAACAAATTTCAGAAAAACACCGGGAAAGGCAAATAGAATGCGGGCAGCGGTATCCATATTGTTGTGGTCGCCCTCTTCTTTATTTTTGGTAATTTCTTCATTTAACTGATAAAAAATATCCTCTAACGTATCGGTTGGCGATGGTGTAATTTTCAAAATGGTTTCCTGAGCATTGAGTTTTAATTCTTTTTTGACAGCCATACAAATTTCAATATTATTCCGTGCATACACCCGTTGACCACGGATAAAACGGTTAATGCCCGGTAGTTCTGACACAACTCTGACATAAGCTGCCATAAAGATGTGAATCATGCCGATTCCCTTTAAGCCTTCAGCTTTTTTTTGACGTAGCAGTTCTTCACACTTACCAATGTTGACAGTTGCGGCAAATTGATTAGCAGACCCGGTGCGGCTGGACATAATGAATGGTGCTACAGCGTTCATCGGGCTGTCGCTTCTGATTCTTCTGCCTTCTTTTTTTCTCACGAAAAAACTCCCCCCTCTGTTACCCATACAACATATTGTACCACATAATTTGACAAAATACAAGATAAATCTTTGTTGAGCAGAATGCCTTTCGGTGGTTTAGCTTGAAAAAAGGAAAAAAGTGTGATAAAATAATAAAGAAAAAGATAATATATGGAGGGCATTATTACAAAAAATCGGGAAGCTATTAATTATGGTAAGAAGATTATTGATATTACCTGGCCGTATATCACTATGGCACTTTTGGATGAATACGGAAACTTTGACAAATATATCGGTTAACCATAAGGTGGTTTGTTCATGAAAGTAGTAATTGCAATTGATTCTTTTAAAGGCAGCTTGAGTTCATTGGAAGCCGGTCGGGCAGCGGAAAGTGGTTTAAAGCGGGTGTATCCTGAGGCTCACGTCACTGTTTTACCCGTGGCAGATGGTGGTGAGGGCACGGTAGAAGCACTCACTGCCGGACTTGGTGGCACAAAAGAAATTGTTACTGTGTCCGGTCCGTTATCCGGTCAGGTGGAGGCTACATACGGCATTATCAGTAAAACCACAGCCGTCATTGAAATGGCGGAAGCTGCAGGCATAACTCTTGTTTCGGCGGAGGAAAGAAATCCCCTGCATACCACAACCTACGGTGTTGGTGAAATGATTGCAGATGCCATCAAAAAAGGATGCCGTGATTTTATCATCGGTATTGGTGGCAGTGCAACCAACGATGGTGGGATTGGTATGCTTGGGGCATTGGGCTTTGAATTTTTAGATGCAAAGGGTGAGCCTGTTCCCCAAGGGGCATTGGGTCTTTCACTGCTGGCTGCCATCCAAAATGATAACGTGCTGCCTGAACTGTGTGAATGTACCTTTCGCATCGCTTGTGATGTAACAAACCCTCTGTGCGGTGAAAACGGCTGCAGTGCCGTGTATGGTCCACAAAAGGGAGCTACTCCGGAGATGATTGCCGATATGGATGCCTGGCTCAGCCGTTATGCAGAGCTTGCAAAAGCTGTGAATCCCCAAGCAGACTCCGATGTGCCGGGTGTTGGGGCTGCCGGGGGACTTGGGTTTGCTTTTATGACATTTTTAGGCGGTCAACTCCAAAAGGGCATTGAGTTAATTTTAGAGGCAACCTGTGCGGAGACATATATTTGTGAAGCAGATTATGTACTGACCGGAGAGGGGCGTCTTGATGCCCAAACGGTCATGGGAAAAGCCCCGGCTGGGGTTGCGGCAATTGCAAAACGGTACGGCATTCCTGTCATTGGGTTATCCGGCGCTGTGACAGAAGATGCACGGGCGTGTAACAATAATGGCATTGATGCCTTTTTCCCGATTTTGCGTCGTGTGTGCTCTTTGGATGAAGCGATGGAGAAAGAGCAGGCCTTTCATAATATGGAAGATACAGTTGAGCAGATTTTTCGGTTGATTCATTTAAAACAATGAGGTGATAGGGATGAAGAGGGTTTTTCTCCTATGTGTTTTATGCCTGATGTTTTTTGGCATTCGGGCGTATGCGGCAGATGAATATATTGTGTGGCTGGATGGCGCAGTGCAGCTTTTTAATGCCGGACCTCAAACCCGGGGCGATGGGTTTGTTACTATGTCTGAAGCTGAGCTGGAAGAATGTCTGGAAGCCGACATTGTAAAGCAATATATTCCTAATGCAACAGTAAAATTATATGAACAATCCTGGAATATGCAGGCTATAGGGATGGATTTTTCCCAAAAAACAGGTTGCCGTGGCAATGATGTGACAGTGGCAGTGATTGACTCCGGTGTGCAGCCTATAGGCATCCTAGAGAATAGAGTGCTGGCAGGAAAAAATTACCTGGATGGTACCGACAATACAGGCGATACAGTGGGTCATGGCACCTTTGTCAGTGGCATCATTGCATCGGGTGCGGATAAGTGCAAAATTCTGCCCCTTAAGTGTTTTGACGGAAAGTACACTAGGCTGGATTATATTTTGGATGCTATTTATGATGCGGTTGTGACCTATCAGGTTGATGTAATTAATATGAGCCTTGGCATCAGTGAAGAGGACAATGGTTTAACGGCAGAAGAAACAGAGCAGGTTATAGCAGTGTTTAATCAATTTGTGACCAATGCTTCTACCTTAGGCACCATTGTGGTTGCTGCGGTGGGGAATGATGGCACGGCGGCAAAACATTATCCTGCAGCCTGCACAGATGCCGTTGGCGTGGGTGCTGTTAAACAGAATAAAGAGCATTGCTCTTTTTCTCAGTATAACGACAGCGTTTTTGTGGTGGCTCCGGGACAGGGAGTTGTTAGCACTGCCATTAGTGGTTATGCAGACAATTCCGGCACATCTTTTGCGGCGCCTCATGTGTCAGCTTTGGCAGCTATTATCAGGTCAATGGATGAGAACATTGACACAGCAGTCTTTAAATCAATTTTGAAGAGCACCTCTGACGATTTAGGTGAAGAGGGGTGGGACGATTATTTTGGTTATGGATTGATTAACTGCGAAAAAGCTGTGAAGAAAATGATGGAGGGACAGGAGGTTTATATCTCGCCGATTGATACCTCTGCGACAGGGAGCAGCGCTGTGTTTTATAACAACACAAGGGATAGCACTACCCTGTGCTGCCTAGCAGCACATTACCAAGGTGAACGCCTGGCTATGGCACCGGTTTTTGAAGTTATGACTCTTAGCCCGGGGGAGGTTTATACTTTGAACTGTCCCAGTGCTGTGGAGAATGTGAATTTTATGGTGTGGGGCGATTTTATCAATTTGCGTCCGCTCAGTGTAAATAGAAGAAAATAACAGAGTATATAACATAACAACCCCTACCGTAGAAAAGCGGCAGGGGTTGTTATGTTAGTATTATGTTTTCTTCACGCAAAAACCTCCTTGAGGTTCAAATCCTTTTGAAACAAATAAAAAAACGAGCCATACCTTGTGGTATAACTCAAAAAGCACCGAAGGTGCAGGGCTCCCGAAAAGTCAAAAGCTTTTTGGGAAAAAGGAGAAGCAAGGAAGCAAGCGAATGATTTTTTGCATAAAAAAATCGAAGCAAAGCGAACTTTGCTTCGACGTGGTCGGGGTGACAGGATACAGCCGCTTCGCGTCTTGCCTGCTTGTCCACCCAAACGCTACGCGTTTTGGTACCGGACGCGCACCTTTTTGCTAAAAACAGTTCACTGAACTGTTTTCTTCACGCAAAAACCTCCTTGAGGTTCAAATCCTTTTGAAACAAATAAAAAA
>JAZSJR010000227.1:0-2348 GCA_045534415.1 Clostridia bacterium | reverse complement strand
GAAGTTTGTCCGTAGCAAAAAGGCTCTAAAAAATAGAAAAATTGAATAAAATGAAATTTTTCAACATCTTTTTTCCATAGCCGAATAAACACCTTACCCAAATTCATTGTTATTCTTGCCTTTTTGCGGTCTGGACTTTTTTACATCCCTTTTTTCATTTTATAAATAGGGGCGCATATCAATGGCAAGCTGCTCTTCTAAGTGAATCAGGCTTTTTGCCATATTCTTTGATTTCTCATCTGCTGCCTGATACTGGTTTAAATACTTGTTTAACGATTTCACACCCATATTGCATCCATCCGTCATCAGGTCTGCAATGGTTTCATCTGACTCGTTCATAATGAGTTTTGCATTAGTCTTCATCCATGACATACCTTTAGCCATAGGATTCGGCTCTTTGCCCTGGTCGTGATAGTCACGCAAAAGCCCCTGCAATTCGCCTCTCAATTTTTCATGGTCGGACTTACACTCCGAGAGCATACTTTTCAACTCTTCATCCTTAACATAGGTAATCACATCTTCAATAGAAGAAACCCCCATCTTAACACCGGCATCACATTCCCTTAGCAGCTTGATTGTATCTTGTTCTACCATAGTAAAAACCTCCTTTTTACTATAGTATTTGTCCAAACTGCCACATATATGCAATAAAAAAGATTGCAGCTTTTTGCTGCAATCTTTTTTATTTTTTTATCTTTGTAATGTCATACGGCGTTACCTGATATACAAAATAATTCAGCCAGTTTGAATACAAAAGATTTGCGTGACTCCGCCAGGTAACAACCGGGTCTTTTGTGGGGTCATCATCCGGGAAATACTGATACGGCACTGAAATAGGCAGACCCGCTTCCACATCGCGAACATATTCTTTCTTCAAGGTATCCCTGTCATACTCAGAATGACCGGTTACAAAAATCTGACGACCGCGCTCGGTGCTGATAACATAAATTCCTGCTTCTTCTGAGCTTGCCAAAATTTTAAGTTCAGGAACCTTTTCCACATCCTCACGCAAAATGGTGGTATGCCGTGAATGAGGTGCGCGAAAGACCTCATCAAATCCGCGGAACAAAATAGAAGACTGATGCTCCACCTTATGGTCAAACACACCAAACAATTTCTCCGGCAATGGATGTTTCGGCACGCCATAGTGATAATAAAGCCCTGCCTGTGCGCCCCAACAAATGTGGAAAGTGCTGGTAACGTTGGTTTTTGTCCACTCAAAAATCTGGCAGAGTTCATCCCAATAAATCACATCTTCAAATTCCATTTTTTCTACCGGTGCACCGGTGATAACCATGCCATCAAAGGTTTCGTCTTTCACTTCATCAAAGGTTTTATAAAAAGCAAGCATATGCTCTTCATTAATGTTTTTTGATTTATAGGTCCCTGTATTTAAGAGGGTCAATTCCACCTGCAAGGGGGTATTCCCCAAAAGTCTTGCAAGCTGGGTTTCTGTTTCAATTTTCGTGGGCATCAGATTTAAAATAGCAATTTTAAGAGGTCTGATGTCCTGGGTCAGAGCCCGGGTTTCCGTAATAACAAAAATGTTTTCTTCCGTCAGTGTTTTAGTTGCAGGAAGCTTGTTGGGTATTTTAATAGGCATCTGATCACTCCTTTACAAATCATTAGACAAAATACGCCCCGGAAAATCCGAGGGCGTACTCTTTGCAAAATCAATTATTTACCGGTCACTCTGTGATACACTTTCTTACCCTTTTTAATCACAATTCCCTCACGGATGGCATCTGCAGTCACCTGATAGTTCACATCGGTAATCTTTTCATCATTTACCGAAACGCCACCCTGCTGAATCAGTCTGCGACCCTCGCCCTTTGAGGGAATCAGACCTGCAAGCTGCATCACATCTAAAAGGCCATATGCGTCTTCTGTTAATGCCAATTCCGTAGAAGGCATATTTTCATCGCTGCCACGGTTGGAGAATAACGCTTCTGCGGTTTCCATTGCTTTTTTTGCTTCTTCCTCACCGTGAACAAGCTTGGTTACTTCAAAAGCAAGAATCTTCTTCGCTTCATTGAGTTCCTGACCGGAAAGCTTTTCTAAGCGGTGAATTTCTTCCATGGGAACAAAGGTAATAAGCTTTAAGCAACGGATAACATCATCATCGCCAACGTTTCTGAAATACTGATAAAATTCATAAGGCGTTGTCTTATTGGGGTCAAGCCAAAGAGCACCCTTTGCGGTTTTACCCATTTTCTGACCTTCACTGTTTGTAAGAAGGGTAAATGTCATACCGTAAACCTGTTTGTTCTCCTTTCGTCTTAGAAGGTCGATACCGCCGAGGATATTACTCCACTGGTCGTCACCGCCAAGCTCTATTTTACAGTCAT
>JAZSJR010000226.1:0-2708 GCA_045534415.1 Clostridia bacterium | reverse complement strand
AGGAGTAATACTCTCAGGCGCCAATGTGCAATGACTGCAGACGGATAGCGCTCCGGAGAAGTCCGATTCAGCTTTGAATCAAAAGGATGCCGAAGGTGTAAGACCCGGTTGGGTTAATCTCTCAGGCAAAAGGACGGAGGTAAAGGTCTTAAACGGCTTTGATTT
This sequence comes from Clostridia bacterium, assembly GCA_045534415.1. GTDB lineage: Bacteria > Bacillota > Clostridia > UBA1381 > UBA9506 > UMGS755. Next base: position 2,543 of record JAZSJR010000226.1, on the reverse strand, counting down.
TTACGCGGAGTTTTTGTGTTATGCAAAAGCTCCGTTTTTTGCTTTGTTTAGCGGACAAGGAGGAATTTTTATGCAAAACTTTTTAACCGGGCTGACCGACTTTAACAATGTCGTAAACAGCTTTGTGTGGGGCAAGGGCTTATATTTGCTTCTTGCAACGGGTGTTCTGATGACGGTAATAACCGGCGTGTTTCAGATTACCCACATTGGACATTGGTTTTCTGAAACCATAGGCAAGATTTTCAAAAAGGATGTTTCCGGTCATGTTAAGGGAAAATCTATTTCACAGTTTCAGGCACTTTGTACCGCTCTTGCAGCAACCATTGGCGTCGGTAATATTGCCCGTGTGGCAGCTGCTATTGTAGGCGGTGGTCCCGGTGCGGTATTCTGGATGTGGATAGCGGCTTTCTTTGGCATGATGACCAACTATTCAGAAAATGTTCTGGGTATTTTCTACCGCAGAAAAAATGCTGATGGTGAGTGGTCCGGTGGTGCTATGTACTATCTGCAGGATGGCCTTGGAAAGCTGAAGGGTTGCAAATATATTGGTAAAATTCTTGCAATTTTGTTTTCCATCTTCTGCATCCTGGCATCCTTTGGTATCGGCGCTATGGGGCAGATTAATAAAATTGTTGTGAACATAGTTTCTGCTTTTGATATTCCTGCTCTTTCTTCTAACATGTTGTATGAGGGTGTGTCGGTATATCATGTGCTGATTGGTGCTGTTTTGGTTATCATTGCCGCTTTAATTATTTTGGGTGGTTTAAAGCGTATTGCAAACTTTGCCGAAAAAGTTGTACCGGTTATGGTGGTGCTTTTTGTAGCGGGTTCTTTGGCGGTTATTGCGGTTAACTATGCAAGCATCGGTACTGCATTTAAATCTATTTTTAAATATGCTTTCACCGTGCCGGCAGCTTTAGGTGGCGCCACTGGTATTGTGGTGAAGGACATTGTGACACAGGGCTGCAAGCGTGGCGTGTTCTCAAATGAAGCAGGTCTTGGTTCTTCAGTTATGGTGCACTCAAATTCTAATGTTGTTGAGCCTGTTCGTCAGGGTCTGTGGGGCATTTTTGAAGTATTTGCCGATACCATGGTAGTTTGTACCATGACAGCACTTGTTGTTTTAACCTCCGGCGCTATCGACTTAAATACCGGTGCTCTCCTTTTAGAGGGTGCCGGGGATGCAACCTTGGTTGCCAAGGCATTTTCTGGTATCTTTGGCATTTGGGGTGAACGGTTTATTGCCATTGCTATTCTGCTCTTTGCCTTTACAACCGTTTTAGGTTGGGATCATTACGGCGGAAAAGCCTGGGAATATCTTTTTGGCGAAAAGACCAAAACTCTTTACAAAGTGATTCACCTTGTAACTATTATGTTTGGTGCATTGCTCACATCCTCTCTTGCTTGGGATATTTCAGATACCTTTAACGGCCTGATGATGGTGCCTAACTTAATTGGTGTGATTGCCCTTTCCGGTCTTGTTATGAAAATTACAAGAAACTACATAGATCGCCGCTTAAAAGGCAAGGATGTTAAGCCTATGCTGTCTGTCTTCCCTGAGATTCAGGAAGAACAGGAAAAAAACCTATAAAAATAAAAAAGTTGTAGCAAAATGCTACAACTTTTTTATTTATTGCTATTTAAAACCTCTTTCCTGAACTGCGCTGGTGTGATTCCCTTAATTTGCTTAAAGGTTTTAATGAAGTAACTCAAATCATTAAATCCGCAGGCAAAGGCGATAGCCGTGACGCTCATATCTGTATTAATCAGCTTTCGGGAGGCCTTTTCAATGCGATAGAGTGTAACATATTCCACCGGGGTTTTTGTGGTCATTTCCTTGAAAAAGTAACAGAAATATTTTGGCGACATACCGGCGGCTGCAGCCATATCATCTAAGGTGATAGGCGTGCTGTAGTTACTGCGGATATAAGAAAGCACGGCTTTTAACTTTGGAACATTTTTGTCGGCAGTAAGGGGAGAACCGTCAGTTGCGTGATATAAATGCCGGTCAATAATTTCGCCAAACAGATGATACAGCGCACCGATGACCTTGAATTTATAGCCTGAGGATTGGGTTCCCATTGTTTCAAATAATGCATTAACAGCATCAGCCAGGACAGAATATTCCTGAGGGTAATATTCCTCCACCTGATACTCGTGGTTTTTTAAGCTGTCTGTGAAATAGGATGGTCCGGTGCCGGGGGTGGGGATAAAATCTAGGTTAAAGACAATGCACTCATAGACGCATTCTTCCGGTGTTGCCTGATGCACAGTTTCAGGGTTAATGAAAATGATTTCATTTTCTCTAACTGTGTAGCTTTGGTTATTCAGCCTGACCTGCAGAGTGCCGGAGAGTACCCGTATGATTTCAACTTCGCTGTGCCAATGGGCAGACATTTCATAGCGGGTGTGATGTTTTTCGATATGGTACAATTCAATGGGGAAGTCTTCTGTTCCCCTTTGCTTTAGTTCGTTATAAATCATATATACCCCTTAAACTGAAAATAATTATACTTTTTTCTATTATAACACAAGAAAAATAT
>JAZSJR010000078.1:0-10435 GCA_045534415.1 Clostridia bacterium | reverse complement strand
GGACCCCAAAGAAGGGTTTTGGGAGACGGCATGTTACCATTACACCATACCCCTAAAGAGCAATATATTCAATTGTAGGCACGGGGCTTTGGAGACCGGCATGTTACCATTACATCATACCCCTATGTGAAATTATAAGTTTAATTAGCGTACTTAAACATTATACACACAAGAGATGGCATTGTCAAGAGGTTATACGAAAAAATATGTAAAAAAGGGTGTTTTTTCAAAAAGGCTCTGCGTTGACAGTATTTTCAAGATGTGGTAAAATATTATACATTAAGTTGTGAAATTTTAAAGGGGTATTATATAAATGAAAAAATCAGAGATCACAAAAAAGAAAATTCTGCAGGCGGCAGAGAATGCTTTTGCTGAAAAAGGCTTATATGGCGCTCGCGTGGATGAAATTTCAGAACTTGCCGGTGTGAATAAGCGTATGATTTATGCTTATTACGGCGGTAAAGAAGAGTTATATGTTGCAGTTTTAGATATGGTATATAAGCGCATTTCTGAGCACGAACAGGCAGTGCTTACCCAAGAGGCTGACTGTGTGGAGCTTTTGAAAAAGAGTATTGAAAGCGACTTTATATATTTATATCAAAACCAAACATTTGTCAAAATTGTTTTGTGGGAAAACTTAAACGGAGCTAAATACCTGAAAGAATCTGCGGGCAAGCAGGTGAAAACAGAATCATTTGATGCATTAAGACGTGTCATTCGCAGAGGTGTGGAGCAGGGCGTATTCCGTGATGACCTGGATGAAGATGAACTGATTTTATCAACTCAAATGATGTCTTATTCGTATTTTTCAAATATCCATACAATGGCATATATTATGGATAAAGATTTTTTCTGCGAAGAAGAAATGAAAAAACGTTGCGCTCATATTACCGATATGATTTTGCAATACGTAATGAAATAAATTAGAAAAGATAGTTGACAGCCTCTACTCATTGTGTTATAATCAAAATGTAACTAAACGGTTACTTATATTAGAGTGGAGGTTGTTTTTTTATGTGGACAGAGGAAAAACTGGACCAATTATTAGCAGAACCGTCAGAAGCGCTTGTTTCTGATATTAAAAAGATTAAAGGCGACATTATGGTGTTGGGTGCCGGTGGTAAGATGGGTCCCACACTTTGTGTGTTGGCAAAAAACGCCATTGAAAAAGCAGGGATTCAAAAGAGAGTTATTGCTGTATCTCGTTTTACTGACTCCTTTGCAACCGAACTTTTACATAAGCAGGGTGTTGAAACCATTAGCTGTGATTTGCTTAACCATGAGCAGCTTAATGCTCTGCCTGAGGTAGAAAACGTTATTTACATGGCAGGCAGAAAGTTTGGAACAGATGGTTCTGAATGGCAGACCTGGGCAATGAATGCTACCTTGCCGGCTTTTGTAGCTGAAAAGTTTCAAAAGTCTAACATTGTTGTGTTCTCATCCGGCAACATTTATCCCATCGTTCCCTTGTCTTCTGGTGGCTGTACTGAAAAAGATAAGGTTGGCCCTATTGGTGAATATGCCATGAGCTGCCTTGCACGTGAACGTGCTTTTGAATATGCGGCAAATCATTACGGCACAAAGGTGTTTATGTATCGACTGAACTTTGCTGTTGATCTGCGTTACGGCGTTTTGTATGATATGGCAGAAAAAATTATGGGTGGTACTCCCATTGACATTTCAACCCCGGTGCTGAATTGCATTTGGCAGGGTAGTGCTAATGAAATTGCCATTCGTGGTCTTCTGCACGCAGAAGCACCTGCTAAAATTATGAATGTGACCGGTCCTGAAACAGTTTCTATTCAGAAGGCCGCAAAAATGCTGGGTGAATATTTAGGCAAAGAGCCTATATTTGTAAACGAACCGGGTACAGATGCTTATATCAATGATGCGTCTTTATCGATGGAAACCTTTGGTTATCCTACGGTTGGCATTAAAACTCTCATCCGTTGGCAGGCAGAATGGATTTTGGCCGGCGGACGTTCTTTGGGCAAACCGACTCATTTTGAAGAAAGAAAGGGTAGCTATTAAGCTTTATAGGTGAACATGATGGATAGACATATTGAAGCATTAAAAGTTTTGGCGCAAGGCACTGTGATTCCTGCCACACCTTTGGCGCTGGACGAGAATAGACAGTTTGATGAAGCACAGCAGCGCCTTTTGACAAGATATTACTTAGAGGCAGGTTCCGGCGGCGTTGCGACAGCTGTTCACAGCACACAGTTTGAAATCCGTGACCCCGAAGTGAATTTGTTTGAAACTGTCATTAAAACCGTATCTGATGAGATTTCTAAATTTGAAACAGAAACCGGGAAGATCATTGTTAAAATCTGCGGCGTTTGTGGCAAAGCGCCCCAGGCGGTTAATGAAGCAAAAATTGCAAAAAGCTATGGCTATGATGCTGTGCTTTTAAGCCCTGGTGGTATGCACGATTTAACCGAGGCTGAGATGATTGAACGTACAAAAGCTGTTGCAGCAGAAATGCCTGTCATCGGTTTTTACCTCCAGCCCTCAGTTGGCGGTCGTGTGTTTAGCTATTCTTATTGGGAACAGATTTGTGAAATTCCCAATGTGGTTGCTATTAAATGTGCGCCCTTTAATCGTTATCTGACTCACGATGTTGTTCGTGCTTGTGCGCTTTCTTCCCGTGCAGATGAAATTACTCTCTACACAGGTAATGATGATAACATTGTTTGTGATTTGTTAACAGAATATAAGTTTGCCAAAAACGGCAAGACCGTGACAAAACGCTTTATGGGTGGTTTGTTGGGTCATTGGTGTGTTTGGACAAAGGCTGTGGTTGATATGTTCCCGAAACTGCAGAATCAAAAGGCAACACCGGAGCTTTTGACGTTAGCGGCTGAAATTACCGATGCCAATGCTGTTGTGTTTGATGCTGCAAATGGCTTTGCGGGATGCATTCCCGGTATTCACGAGATTTTAAGACGTCAAGGTCTTTTAAAGGGCATTTGGTGTCTGAATCCTGATGAGGTGTTATCACCCGGACAGGCTGAAGAACTTGACCGTATTTATGAAATGTATCCTCATTTAACAGATGATGATTTTGCAGCAGAATTTTTAAAACGCTATAACTAAGACAGGGGCGAGGAGTATGTTCCGTATTGGTATGTTAGGCTCAGATGGTGGCAGCAAAGGTGGCCATGCGGTTGCTTTTGCAAACATTATCAATCAGGGTGATTATGATGCTAAGGTTGTTGGTGTTTGTGGCGAAAATCTCGAAGAAACCAAGGAGCTTGCTGAAACAGCTGGTATTGAGCTTATTGTGAAACAACCTGAAGAGCTGTTGGGCCATGTTGATGCTGTTTGTGTTATGCCCAGAGATGGAGGCTTGCATCTTTCCTATGCATTGCCGTTTGTAAAAGCAGGGATTCCAACTTTTATTGATAAACCCTTTACTTGTTCTGTGATGGACGCTATGATTCTGGCAGAGGAAGCGAAAATAAGCGGTGCGATGATTTGTGGTGGCACTTCTGTTAAATATGCCAAGGAGATTGACGAGCTTAAGGAAATGGTTATGGATAAAGCCGTTACCTCTGGTTATTTCAGTTTTCCCATTACACTGCACAGCCAGTGGGGCGGAATGCATTTTTACTCTCATCACTTGATTGAAGAAGTTTTACAGGTTTTCGGAACAGATATTCAATCAGTTGAGGCAACAAAGGCGGGAGATAACCTCGTGGTTGTCGCAAAATATCCTGAATTTCCTGTGATTATGAATTATGCCGCCAACTATGGCGGTCTTCACGCTGGTGTATATTTTAGCGATGGGGCAAGAGCCATGAAAGAGGTTGACATCAACGATGGCTACAATTTGCAGTGCGAAGCATTTATAGATGCTCTTGCAAGCGGCAAAGGTGATGACCCCAACTACTATGTGCTGGCGGTTAAAATCAGTAATGCCATCTGCCGGTCAATGGATTTGAATAAAGAAATTTTAATTAGTGAAATGTAAAAAAAGAGCGCAGAAATTTCTGCGCTCTTTTTTTATTAGAATTTTATTGATTATAGTCAAATTTTGTGATATAATAGTATATATAGATATGAAAAATATCTAAAAAAATAAACAAAGGAGTTAAAACACATGGGAAAACTTGAAAAAATCTTTAAGATTAAAGAACGTGGAAGCAGTGTGAAAACCGAGATTATCGCCGGTATTACAACATTCTTAGCAATGTCGTATATCTTAGCGGTAAATCCAAGCTATCTTGGTAATATCCCGGGTGCAACACCTGCAGGTATCTTCATGGCAACAGCAATCTCAGCTGCGATTGCTACTTTCTGTATGGCATTTTTTGCTAACTATCCTGTAGCCTTGGCATCTGGTATGGGTCTTAATGCATTCTTTGCATTCACCGTTTGTGGCGCAATGGGTTATACTTACGAAGTTGCTTTGACCGCAATTTTAATTGAAGGTATCATCTTCATGCTTCTTTCAATTTTTAAATTCAGAGAAGCACTGGTAAACAAAATTCCTAAAAACTTAAAGTTTGGTATTACTGCCGGTATTGGTTTGTTTATTACAATCATTGCCCTTATTAATGCTAAAATCGTTGTTGCTGACCCTGCTACAACCGTTGCTTTAGGTGATGTTTCATCTGCCGGCGTAGTTTTAGCTTTAGTTGGTCTTTTGGTTATTGGTGTTCTGCAGCACTTCAAAGTTCCCGGTGGCATTTTGCTTGGTATTATCATTACATGGGTTTTAGGTATTGTTGCTGAACTCATTGGTTGGTATGTTCCCAATCCTGATGCAGGTGTTTTCTCTGTAATTCCTAATCTCTCATGGGATGCTATCAAAGCAAATTTTGCAGCTCCTGCTATGTTTAAGTTTGATTTTGCATTCGTAGCTAAGAATATTGCAAGCTTTGCTATTGTAGTATTTACTTTCCTTTATACAGATATTTTTGATACAGTAGGCACACTGATTGGTGTTGCTCAGAAGGGTAACCTCCTGGATGAAAAAGGTGAACTGCCAAAAGCTGGCGGCGCTTTAATGGCTGATGCTGTTGGTACTGTTGTTGGTGCTTGCCTTGGTACATCAACCGTTACAAGCTATGTTGAATCCAGCGCAGGTGTAGCTGCAGGTGGTAAAACAGGTCTGACTGCTGTTACAACAGCTGTTATGTTTGTAATTGCAATCATCTTTGCACCTATCTTCCTGGCTATCCCCGGTTTTGCTACAACACCGGCTATGCTGTATGTTGGTCTTTTAATGCTTTCTGCAATTAAAAATGTTGACTTTGAAGGCGATGCAGCTGACATCATTGGTGCATTCCTTGCTATCGTTATGATGCCGCTCACATATTCTATTGCTAACGGTATTATGTTTGGTATCCTTTCATGGGTTGTTTTAAAACTTCTTATCGGTAAAGCTAAAGATATCAGCGGTGTAATGTGGGTTTCTGTTGCTTTGTTTGCAATTTACATTGTGTTAAAAGTAATGGGCCTTGCATAAGATAAATCACGATATTGATTAAAGGAGTATCCGGTTAAAATGGAAAAAAACTATGCTATAGATATTGCAGGGGTAAAAAGAGAATTGCCGCTCTGTAAGGTAAATGATAATTTATATATTGCCGCTTTTATTATGTTTGGTGATGTTGAAATTACAACAAATTCAGCAAAAGCACTTCTTGCAAAAGCGCCTGAATTTGATGTACTGATTACAGCAGAATCAAAAGGCATTCCGCTTCTTTATGAAATGGCAAGACAATCGGGCAACAATTATTATATTGTTGCTCGAAAAGGTCCAAAGCTTTACATGAAGGATATCATCACAACACAGGTTGATTCTATCACAACTGACCATGTACAGACTTTGTGTATCGGCTCTGAAGAAGCTAATGCTATGAAAGGTAAAAGAGTTTTAATTGTTGACGATGTAATAAGCACAGGGGAATCACTTGCTGCTATCGAAACACTGATTAATCAGGTCGGTGGTAACGTTGTTGGCAGAATGGCAGTTTTGGCAGAAGGCGATGCAATCTCAAGAACAGATATTACATACCTTGCACCTCTTCCGCTTTTTGACGGAGAAGGAAATGCGATAGAATAGTTTAATAACGACTTTAAAAAACGGCTGAAATGTTTCAGCCGTTTTTTATATATTGTCTGTTTATGTTTTTTTCAGATTGCATGATGCGTATGTTTGTGGTACAATACATATAACAGATGTTTAAGAATGTAGCCAGTATAAATTGAAATGGCGCGGTGGCTTTTTGCTTCTGCGTGTTTTGAAGACGGGGACAGTATATGTATAACTATAAAATGATAATACAATACGATGGCAGCCGATATAACGGCTGGCAGCGTCAGGGTAATGTGAATCAGACAATTCAGCAGCGGTTTGAAAATGTTTTGTCAATTATGTGTGACGAAAAGATTGAAATCTTTGCTTCTGGCAGAACTGATGCTGGTGTTCATGCGATGGGGCAGGTGGCAAATTTTAAGTGCAGAACGGAATTTGCGTGTGAGGAAATACTTAGTTATGTGAACAGATATCTTCCGGAAGATATTAAAGTTATTACTGTAGAGCAAGTTGATGAAAGATTTCATAGTAGACTTTGTGCGACATCTAAAACCTATGAATATACCTTGGCAACAGAGAAGCCGGATGTTTTTGTTCGTAAATATGTATACCACACTTACCAAAAGCCTGATGCTCGGCGTATGGAATGTGCGGCAGAAAAGCTTATTGGTACCCACGATTTTCACGGATTTTCCTCTCTTGGCAAAACAAAAAAGTCAACAGTGCGAACCATTAACAGCATAGAAATTTCAGAAAAGAATGGCATGATAAAAATCAAGGTAAACGGAAACGGATTTTTATATAACATGATGCGAATTTTAGCTGGGACGCTGTATGAAATCGGCATTGGTGAAAAAAGCGTAAATGTCATTGATGACATACTAAGGGCCAAAGACAGGCAGTATGCCGGCGCGACTCTTCCTGCATGCGGGCTTACACTATTGGAAGTGTTCTATTGATTAATGACTCTATGTGTTGCCTTATGGAAAAAAGGGTAGCATCTGAATAATATCCTGATTTCATGACTGTTTGACAATGTTTGTTGAGGTAATGTGAATGAATAAAAAAATATATATTATTACGATTGCTGCAATCTTAATTATTGCCATTAGTGGCATTTTGCACTACTGTTTGTTTGTGAATCAGAATGAGGAAATAACGCCTGAAGTTGCCGAACAGTTATGTTACTCTGTTTTAGGTGAGAAAGATGAAAAAACAGGGTTTCCATTTTCCTTTGGTGTCACAGAAACTATTGAAAAAGGTGGAAAGGAATATTATGTTATACGCGCTACCTGGCTCGTTAACAATAGTCATATGTCATACATAGGTAATTTCTTTGTTGCGGTAGATGGTAAAGAAATCTACGATGGTTTTGTTCAGGCGGATGAATATACAATGGAAAATCTGATATGGCGTAAATAATTTTTAATATAATTGTTCAGTAGTTATATGGCTCAACTTATATTTGTTTAACAAGGAGAGAAAAAGTGAAACAGACATATTTTTATGCCGGGGTGTCCATCTTTTGTTGGTCAACGGTTGCAACCACTTGTAAGTTATTATTAAATGAACTTGACAGCTATCAGGTTTTGTGGATGAATGCACTGATTGCTGCTGTGTTTTTAATTGTGTTAAATTTATGCACCGGAAACTTTAAAAAATTTAAAGATTATACCATAAAAGATTATTTGCTTATGGCTTTAATTGGTATTCCGGGGACATTTTTTTATTACATATTCTACTATTCAGGTACAGACCTTATGCCGGCGTCACAGGCGTTTATCATTAATTACTTGTGGCCGATTATGAGTGTGTTATTTGCCTGCATTATTTTGAAAGAAAAACTGACCCTTAAAAAGATTGTAGCCATTGTTATTTCCTTTTGTGGTGTTGCTATTGTTATTGGCGGTGCTTTTAAGGAATTTGATATAAAAACCTTGATCGGTGCAATGTTCTGTGTTTTAGGTGCTGTGTCATATGGTATTTTTACGGCACTGAATCAAAAATTTCAATACAACAAATCAATGAGCTTAATGACAAGCTATTTAGCTACACTCGTAGTTACGACTATTATAAACGGAGTAAACGGCAATCTGTTTGTGCCACGAGTTGAGCAGATGGCAGGCTTTTTGTGGAATGGTATCTTTACGGTAGCCATAGCTAATACCCTTTGGGTTATGGCTCTTGTAAAAGGAAGAACGGCAAAGGTATCGAATCTTGCGTATATCACACCCTTTTTGTCAAGTGTGTGGACAAGCGTTTTCCTGCATGAGAAAATAACAATCAATTCTATGGCTGGCTTGGTGGTTATTATTTTGGGAATACTGATTCAGTTAAATAATAAAGAAAAAGTTTCTATAACCGATAAACAATTGAAAGGATGATGAAAATGAGCTTTAAAGATTTGGCATTAAAACGTGAAAGCTGTCGTGATTACAGCGACAAGCAGGTATCTCATGAACTTTTGGAAGAGATTATGGCAACGGCGTGTCTGTCACCTTCTGCCTGCAACTCTCAGCCCTGGAAGCTGATTGGGGCAGAGGGAGAAACGGCAGTTGCTCTCAGACCTTTGGTGCAGGAATGCGGCAGAAATAAGTTTGCAGTAAACGTGCCTGCCTTTGTGGCGATTTGCGAAACCAAGGCGCAACTTTTACCGGGTGTGCGTGACAACAATCAGCATTTTGCTCAGATGGATGTGGGTATGGTTACTATGATGTTGACCCTGGCTGCGGCAGATGTAGGGCTTGATACCTGTATTTTGGGTTGCTTTAATGAGGAAAAGATTAAAGAAGTTTTAGAGATTCCCGATGATGCTGTTTTGCGTTTGGTTGTAGCGGTGGGGTATGGTAAAACGGATGAACCTCGTAAAAAAATCAGAAAAAATGCAGAAGATGTCCGCAGCTTTAATCGGTGGTAATATGAAGCGGTTAACACAAGAATTTTTTGACCAGAATGCCGTGGAACTTGCACCGCAGCTTTTGGGAAAGTACCTGTGCCGTAAAACACCTGAGGGCATTATCAGGTTCGCTATTACAGAAACGGAAGCCTACTATACAGAAGCGGACACTGCCTGCCACGCACACAAAGGTAGAACACCAAGAACGGAGCTTTTGTATCATCGGGGCGGCTGTGCCTATGTGTATCTTTGTTATGGGATACACAACCTGTTTAACGTTATCAGTGGTGAAGAGGGCGTACCCCAGGGCGTTTTAATCCGTGGCGTTGAGGGTTTTAACGGACCAGGTAAGCTGACCCGTTCTATGGGGATTGACAGAAGCTTAAATGGTGCTGACCTTGTGCATGGTGAGGAACTTTGGCTTGAGCAAGGAGAACAGCCTGCATACATCCGGACACCACGAATTGGTATTGACTACGCAACGGAAGAATACAGAAATATTTGCTGGCGATTTGTTGCTCAAAAATCTCCCAAAAGCAAGTGATAACCTGCTTGAAACAGAAAAACATGAATATTTTATGAAATATCTTAAATAATCTGTTGACAAGCAGGAAAAAAATTGGTATAATATATCTTGTTGTTTTATACATTTCATAGGTTGTTTTGTATGACCACACCCAACGCAAAGTACCGGAGGGAGGGAATAACATGTCTGAAATTAGATTAAAAGATCACGAATCTTTAGATAGTGCCCTGCGTCGTTTCAAGCGTTCCTGCGCTAAAGACGGCGTTCTTTCAGAACTTAGAAAAAGAGAGCATTATGAAAAGCCCAGCGTAAAGAGAAAAAAGAAATCTGAAGCTGCGAGAAAGAGAAAGTTCAAATAAGTTTGACGTATCTTGTAAAAGGCTTACAAACAGCAAGGCAATGTGCCTTGCTGTTTTTTTCGTGCCTGTTTATAGATTGATACAGTAAGAAATCGTTAAAGAAAATAACCATAATATATTTAAATAAATATTTGCTTTTTTTTTGACGTTGTGGTATAATATATTAGATATTATGTATTTTGATTTAAAGAACTGCTCAGACAGTAAGATAGGAGTTTTTGATTATGCAAATTAAGGCGCCGAGGGGAACACATGACGTTCTGCCTCAAGAGTCATATAAATGGCATAAAATTGAAAGCACAATCAAAGAGCTTTGTCAGGATTTTGATTATAAAGAAATCAGAACGCCGGTGTTTGAACATACGGAGCTTTTTGAACGCGGCGTGGGTGAAACCACTGATGTTGTGCAGAAAGAAATGTATACTTTTTTAGATAAGGGTGACCGCAGCATTACATTGCGCCCTGAGGGTACGGCTTCTGTTGTGAGAAGCTTGGTAGAGCATTCCATTTATGCCCAGCCTCTGCCGGCGAAGCTTTATTATGTAACCCCTTGCTTCCGCTATGAAAAGCCTCAGGCAGGTCGTCTGCGTGCCTTTCATCAGTTTGGT
>JAZSJR010000033.1:0-7740 GCA_045534415.1 Clostridia bacterium | reverse complement strand
ACGTTACCGCCGCCAACAACGGCAACCTTGCCGCCTTTCATAATGGGGGTTGTGCTGTCTTCACGATACGCTTTCATCAGGTTGCTTCTTGTTAAAAATTCGTTAGCTGAGTAAACACCCTTTAAGGATTCACCGGGGATGTTCATAAAGCTGGGGAGACCAGCGCCGGAGCCGATGAACACAGCTTCATAACCCATGTCAAACAGTTCATCAATGGTCAGGGTTTTACCAATGACAACGTTGGTTTCAATTTTAACACCCAAAGCTTTTAAGGTGTCAACCTCTTTTGCCACAATAGCTTTCGGCAGACGAAATTCAGGAATACCGTAAACCAATACGCCGCCGGCTGTGTGCAGAGCTTCGTAAACGGTTACATCATAGCCTTTTTTAGCCAAATCCCCGGCACAGGTAAGACCGGAAGGGCCGGAACCCACAATGGCAACTTTGTGACCGTTAGAAGCAGGAGCTGCCGGCTTTTCGGTTACATTAGCATTGTGCCAGTCAGCAACAAAGCGTTCCAGACGGCCAATGCCAACAGGCTCAAACTTAATGCCCAAGCTACATTTGCTTTCACACTGGGTTTCCTGGGGGCAAACACGACCGCAAACTGCAGGCAGTGAAGATGACTGCAGGATGGACTGATATGCACCCTCAATGTCACCATTTTTGATATATGTAATAAAATCGGGAATGTCAATGTTAACAGGGCAGCCTGCCACGCAGGGCTTGTTTTTACAATTTAAGCATCTTTCTGCTTCGCCCTTTGCCATTTCCATTGTGTATCCAAGTGCTACCTCGTCAAAGTTTTTTGCACGCACTTCGGGAAGCTGAGTGGGCATTTCACATTTTTTCGGATTAATTGCCATTACTCTCTACCTCCTTGCGCATTTTTAAATAAATTACAGGTTTCCTCGTAAGCGTGACGTTCAAAGTCTGAATACATTCTGCCACGGGACATTGCCTCATCAAAATCAATTTCGTAAGCGTTAAATTCAGGACCGTCAACACAGGCAAACTTGGTTACCTTTTTGCCATCCTGATTTAAGGTCAATCGGCAACCGCCGCACATGCCGGTACCGTCAATCATAATGGGGTTCATAGATGCTGTTACCGGTACGCCAAAAGGCTGCGCTGCCAGGGTTACAAATTTCATCATGATTAAAGGACCGATGGTGATAACCATATCAAATTTTTCACCGGCTTCAAGCATTTCCTTTAAGGGAATGGTTACGTTACCCTCTCTGCCGTATGAGCCGTCATCTGTCATTAAAATCATTCTGTCAGAGCAAGCTTTAAACTCATCCTCTAAAATAACAAGATTCTTATCTCTGAAACCGATGATGCTGGTTACTTCTGCACCTAAGCGATGAAATTCCTGGGCAACCGGCATTGCGATAGCACAGCCAACGCCACCACCAACGATGCAGACTTTTTTAATGCCCTCTGTGTGAGTAGCACGGCCTAAAGGACCTACAAAATCAGAGATTGCATCGCCCTCGTTCTTTTCACCCAGCTTTTTGGTTGTTCCGCCAACAATCTGGAAAATTATTTTAACAGTTCCCTCTTCAGGGTTTGTACCTGCAACGGTTAAAGGAATTCTTTCTCCGTCATCATCGACACGCAGAATAATAAATTGACCGGGTTTCGCCTTAGCTGCAACCAAAGGTGCTTCAATTTCCATCTGAGTTACAGTGGGATTCAAAACCCTTTTACGTACAATTTTGTACATAAAAATGATCTCCCTTCTATTTAAACATATTTACATAACTATTCATTGTATATTGTATCACGAGCCTCTCTGTTTGTCAACGCACAAAACCCTTATTTCTGCCTTTTTTCTAGATAAATCGAGAGATTCTTTACCTGCCAAAAAGGGCTTGTAACTTTTTTCTTTTTAATTAAAAATATACACCGATTACCGCAAAAATTACGGTAATCGGTGTATAACCTCTGAGAGCTCTTCTCTTGTGCTTGCTTTTTTAATATTTTTAGCAATTTTTGCTTCTTCGGGATACCCCTCTATCATATATCCCCAAATCTCTTTCAGCTTTTGCAGAGTAAAAACCTCTGATCCCAAAGCTTCATAATAAACATCGGAAAGTCGGTCGGAAAATGTAATTAATTCTTCTGTTTTTAAAGGCTCTCCGCCCCTTATTTCTCTGAAAATAGCAGGGTTTTTAATAGCGCCCCTGCCAATCATAACCCCGGAAAGGTCAGGATATAAAGATGCAATTTTCTCACAGTCTTCCACTGTCGCAATATCCCCATTATAGCAAACCGGCATTTTTGCACTCTTGTAAGCTTTGGAAAACGCTTCCATATCCGGTGTGCCCTTGTAAAAATTCTCTCTGGCTCTGGGATGAATGGTAAGCTCAGATATGGGGTATTGGTTATAAACCTCCATCAGACTTTCCATTTCTTCACCGCTATCAAACCCCGCACGGGTTTTGACGGAAACAGACACATCGGTAGAAGAAAAAATGCCGTCTAAAAATCTATCCAGTTCTTCTTTGTCCTGTAGCATACCAGCACCCCTGCCCTTTTGCACAACCCGGGGAAAAGGGCAGCCTAAATTGATGTTAATTTCCCGGTAGCCCAGCATTCTCACCTTGCGTGCAAATTTCAAAAAAGAGTCAGAACGGTTGGTTAAGACCTGCACTGTAAGGTTTTGACCTTCGTTTTTCTCCGGCACAACATCCCGAAGACCCTTACGGCTGATTCTTTCGTTGTCACTGGGGGTGATAAAGGGCGCAAAGTAACCGTCGCAGAAGCCAAAACATTCTGCGTGAACACTGCGATAGATTTGTGTGGTGATGCCCTCTAGGGGTGCAAAATATAAATTCATAGTATCTTACCTTAAAATACATATTTTTTCTGCAAAGCTCTCTTGTTTTTAGCAGAATAAACCGATACAATTATATTATCATGAACAAAACAATTTGACAAGACAAAAAAGGAGGAGAATTATGAAACTGCGTGACAAATTCTGGCTTTGGGGACATCCCGAAGGACGGTATAACTACGAATACGGCAACAACAAGGAATCCCGCATGACCCCTATGGAGGGTTGCTTATACTTAGGCGTTCGTAACACCTTTATGGTACCTGTGGGTTGGGAGGTTGACCGCCGCCAATATAATAAATCTTTCACCACACTCCGTCAGGTGGGTTGGGAATGTTATGATGCAGGCTTTAACCCTGAGCTGATTGAGCCTTACATCAAAGAAGCAGGCGATTTTGACAACATCGGCTGTGTGGTTTTAGACGATTTTCAACGTGGGGATATTTACAAGAAGATGCCCGTTGAAAATTTGTGGACCATTCGTGACCGTCTGCACAATAATGAGATTCGTCCCTTAGATATGTGGATGGTGCTCTACACCTGGGAATTCGGCATTGACCAGGCAAAAGATGAAGACTTTATGCGCTACATTGAGCCCTTTGACGGCATTATTATGTGGACCTGGTGTGAGCGTGACGTGCCACTGATTCCCGAAAAGTTTGAAATCTTCAAAAAGCTGACGCCCAATAACCGCCGTATGTTTGGTTGCTATCTTTATAACTTCGGTGAGCGCAAGCAGGCAACCGGCGAAGCTGTTACCTGGCAGCTTGACTGGTATCGGGAAAAGATTTTAGCCGGAGAGGCTGAGGGCGTTGTGCTTCACACCAACACCATGGCAGATTTAGACTATGAAGCTTATGATGCCGCTATACGCTGGATGAATGAGCATGGTGACGAGGAAATTTGAGTGTGATGTAGAAAAAGGTGCAGAACGCAAAGCTTTGAATAAACTTCACCTCTCGCTGTACCTATGTACAGCTTCGGGATTCAGTTTATCCAATCTGCACTCTTTTGCGTCCATCACCTCAACAACCATAAGCAGCAAAAGTCACAACGAATAATGCAAAAAAAGGACGGTTAAAACTGTCCTTTTTTTGTTGTATAACGAAATGGGCGGGGATGAAACCCCGCCCCTACATACATAACACCTTAAAACCTAAAATCACGTCTGTTTGAACTTTTAATATCTTCAATGTTCTGTTTTGCGATGTTTCTTACCTTTTCTTTCGGTACATTGTTAAGCTCCCGCTCAATTAATGCATAACCAACCTTTTTGGTTTCCTCTGTTGCATAGTCCTCTAAAAATTCAGACAAGGTCATCAATGCATTGGGGTGACAGCAGTTGGCTATCTGCCCGGTTTTGCAAAGGCTCATAAACCGGTCACCGGTTCTGCCCTCGCGGTAGCAGGCGGTGCAGAAAGAGGGAATAAAGTTCATCTCCATCAGCCAGCGCACAACTTCATCCAATGTTCTTTGGTCAGATACATCAAACTGCTCGGTGTCGTGGGGGCGTTCTTCTTCTGTATAGCCACCAACCGATGTGCGGGATGCGCCGCTGATTTGGGAAATGCCCACCTCCAGGGCACGTTTTCTCACCGCTTCTGATTCACGGGTGGAAATAATCATACCCGTGTAAGGCACAGCCATACGGATGCAGGCAATGATTTTTGTGAAGATCTCATCTGAGATACCGTTATCAAACTGGTCAGGATCAATATCATCGGCACGTTTTAAGCGGGGCACACTGATGGTGTGGGGACCAACGCCGTGCACTGCCTCTAAATGTTCTGCGTGCATGAGTAGACCTGCAAATTCATATTTATAAAGCTCGAAGCCGACCAGAACACCCAGGCCCACATCGTCAATGCCGCCCTCCATAGCGCGGTCCATTGCCTCAGTGTGGTAAGCATAATTATGCTTCGGGCCGGTGGGATGCAGATGTTCATAGCTTTCCTTGTGATAGGTTTCCTGAAACAGAATGTAAGTACCAATGCCAGCGTCCTTTAACTTGCGGTAATTTTCTACCGTAGTTGCCGCAATGTTTACATTCACACGGCGAATGTCACCATTTTTGTGATGCACGCTGTAAATGGTTTTGATGCAGTCTAAAATATATTCAATAGGGTTATTCACCGGGTCTTCCCCTGCTTCAATGGCAAGACGCTTATGACCCATATCCTGCAGGGCGATAACCTCGGCGCGAACCTCCTCCTGGGTCAGCTTTTTACGGGGGATGGTTTTATTTTTTGCATGATAGGGGCAGTAAAGACAGCCGTTTACGCAGTAGTTAGAAAGGTAAAGAGGCGCAAACATAACAATGCGGTTGCCATAAAACGCCTGCTTGATTTCTTCGGCTATTTCATACATTTTTTCAATCTTTTCAGGAATCTTGCAAGCTAAAAGCACAGAAGCTTCTCTGTGGGTAAGCCCTGCACAGGTATAACCTGTTTCGGTTTTTTGAGGCCGTGCTTTTTCCAAAAGGCTGTCAATCAGCTCCACGTTGTTTTTATTTTCTTCAGCATATTTGAGGGTTTCTAAAATCTCCTCATGGCTGATAAACTCTTCTGCCGCAAGTGATTTGGGATTATACTTTGCCATAATGCATCTTCCTTTCTATTTAAAAAGCCACATCCCCCGCAAAAAAACGAAGAATGTGGCAAATAAGCATCCACAATCCGCATCTTTCGCCTTAACTTTTGTTTCGGCGTCAGGGGGATTTTATTATTTACTTTTATAGTTTTGAGTAAGCCGCCTTGGCCGTCACACCTGAAAGCTTACCTAAAGCACCGGTCAAGGTGTTAATCACATCCTGGGGAGCATCAATCGCCACACTGATGATGTTAATGTTCTTTGTCTTGTAGGGAATGCCCATACGACCGATGATATATTCACTGCAACCATGGAGCAGCTCGTTTAATCGGCTAACAGATTCCGGCTCCTCGACCAAAATGCTGATGACCGCTACTCTTGTTTCCATTCGGTTCACCTCAACTTCATTCTATCATAAAATTTCCTGTTTGGCAAGAGACTATTTTTCTGCAATCACCATACCTCCCACCGGCACACAAAGGGCTTCAAGACCGCTACCAAAAACGCCCCCTCGGGCACATCTGCCGGCGTGTAACCGCACTCCGTTTCCCACCAGGTTACAGCCTCGTAAATACTGTCATAATAAGGGATATCTCTCGTATCAATCCGCACCGTGGCACGGTATTCTGAAAGGGGTGCTACCGGTTGGGTGAAAAAGGTGATGCGAAAATCAATACAGGCATCCTCTTCACAAACGCCGCTGCTAATAGCGATAGGAGTCTTCGCATCAGATACCGCCACTGCAATGCGATTCTGCCCGGGCTTGGTCAGGCAGGTGTGGAGGGGCATCCAGTTAGAAAGCCGGGAGTTTGTGGTTCTTTTTGACCAGTTCATCCCCAATCCTCTGCCGTTTCGGATGTCCGGACTCCAAATGGAATAAGAGTCACCCATAGGCATCTTCCACTCCAGCATAAGCTTCTCAGGAACCGCCACTTACGACTGGCTCATTGCAATTTCTACGTACAAAACGCCATCTTTTTCATATTGTTTTTCAATCAAAACTTTGGCACGCTCTCCCTGTTTGCTGATTTTCAGTTCCACGGCACCCGACTCCTTTTTTGATGGTTTCTTTCGCCCTTATTGTAACATAACGTACCATAAAAAGCAAACAAAAAAGAATTGCAAAATCCGCAATTTATGTTAGCGGGATTCAGGGGCAAAGCCCCCTTGGCTCCCTTTGACGAGGGAGCCAAGGAAAGTAGTCAAGACCACCAGTAAACTGGTGGTCTTGAATTTTTTACCAAAACATCGGTTCAAAGCCTTTTAACTTGTACATCGCTTCAACGAAGTAATATTCGCAGTAAACTCTGGATACGTGGAAGTCAGCCGCATAAGATCCGGTAACGTTTTTAAGAATTGCTTCTGAATCATCACTAAAGTCACAGTGATTATCCACCAGTGCCTTCATTATTTTCAGTGCTGCATCCATATAAATCTTCTAAAAAAAGCACAAAACAAGCATCAATTACGCACTTTTATATACATTTTTGGTCATTTGAGAAAAAAACTAAAGAATTTTTTAAGTTTTGCAAAACATATTTATCATTATCTTCTTTTTCTTTTGAGCATACTCACATGCAATCTGCGTTCCGCTTGGTGGTTGGTCGGCTACCACACTTCTTTTATTACGTCGCATTGGTGGCAGATATCCCTCTTTATAATACACGACACAAATGTCAGCTTTATCAATTAGTTCATAATTCCGCTGAACATATACGGCTTTTCCTGCATTGACCGCTCGCTCTGAATAGTACGTTTCATCGCAGGTTTGCAAAAGGTATTTTTCATAGCTTGCACCAATATACTGATACTCTGCCCGGATATACACCCTGTGTATGTGTGTATATTTTTTCTTCAGTTCTGCAACAACCTCCCGGCACAATACATCAAAGTCGCTTCTGCTACCAAACAAAAAGCTATCTACGTTATGATGTACGATAAGTGACTCAATGGTTTCAAATAACCTTTCCCGTAACTGTTCTGCATCCGCGATCCGTCTGTGCCCGAAAAAGCAGCAAGTCTTTCTTTCCCTCATAAATTACCCCAAAAAATAAAAAAGTGCGCAGCCGAAGCCACGCACTGAAAAATGCATAGCCTCAAATGCTGCGACACATCTTTCACGCCATACAGGTGCAAAAACAGAGGATGCATTTTTACCATTGTAAAATGCACCTATTATGGCTAAAATATTCAGATGTGTCGCACCTATAATTTTAACATATGCGGGAATAAATTGCAAGAAAAATAAGAAAAGCACCCTAATGGGGGGGTCGCACCGAGGGTGCAGGGCTCCCAAAAAGCAAAGGCTT
>JAZSJR010000202.1:0-8013 GCA_045534415.1 Clostridia bacterium | reverse complement strand
AATGTTATGATGCAGTCTCAGCTTGGAGACTTAGAGAATGAAGACGAAATTCGCATTACCTTCTCTTCTAAAGAATTGAAGATGGATAATGACTATTATCTGCAGATGTCACTGGATGATACAACGAGAGACTATCAGTATAGTTTCCGTGAATGGATTATAAGAAAGCGTCCTGAAGATTATCGTCCCAACAATTATTTTGATGAATATGGCAGATTTGTGATTGATGGCAAGCCCACCTTCTTTATGGGTATTTACGGTATGAACTATCTGTATACCACCATTGATGACATAAAGGGCACACCCTTTAAAGTGCTTCTGCCTTATGGTTGGACCTGGTTTAATGCGAAGAATGAAAACGGCGTCATTACCGCCGGTGCAGACCATGCACTTCTTGATTATGCTCACGAAAATGGCATTAAGATGATTACCGGTATGGGTACTTTTACTTATGAAGCTGCAACAACATCCGGTTATCATACTGAAGTTTTTAAAGAACCTGAGGATGAGAGAAAGTTCTATGATGCAATCTCTAAGGCTATGGACCATCCCGCACATTTAGGCTGGTACATTGCCGACGAGCAGAGCCCGGCGCGTTACGGTGCTATGAAGGAATGGGAAACCAAGGTCTTTACAAGCAATGACTTATCAGCTTGGACATTTAACACCTTTACTTATGTAAACAACGCCCGTGCTGAAATCAGAATGGCTGATACAGCAAACTGTAGCTCGTACCTCATCATTAAGGGTGACGGCACAGATGATATCTCCGGTGTTACTGACCGTTTGGGTGGCATTTTCAGTGCTGTTCCCAAGGGTAACAGACCGTTATATGCAACTCTGCAGGCAGGTCAGTTCTATGGTGGTCTCCGTGGTCCGGATGATATGGAATACAGAAACATGGCGATGCAGGCAATCTGCCTTGGTGCTCAGGGTCTTCTGTACTACAACTACTTTAACATGAAGGGTGAAGAAGGTTCAAGAGCTCGTCCCTTCGAAGTAGAGTGGCCCATCCTGATTGATGCAGTAGAAGAAATTGAAACCTTCTATCCCATGCTGTTATCGACTGATGCAGCACCGAAGGTAAACTATGAAGCGGACGACTGGTTCTGCCACATTGAAAAACGTTATGACGGCAAATCCTATCTCTTCACCTGCAACAGAACAAGAAGCACACAGACAGCTAAAATTCAGCTTGAAGGTGTGAAATCCATTCGCGGTCTTTACAGCGGTAAGACCTATGAGGTTGATTCAAACGGTTGGTTTGAATATGAATACGGTCCCATTGGTGTAGAAGTGTTTGAGGTTGTTCAGAAAGATTACGATTCACCTGAATGCACCTTAAAATCCATCGGTTTTGAAAACGGCAGTACAAGCTACATTGTTTCAAACCCCGGTGAGCAGTTCTCAAAAGCGTGGGATGTTACTGTTCCTACCGGTGTAAACACTCTGCACTATGCAGCAAAAATTTCAGATAAAGCAACCTTATATATTAACGATAAAGAGGTTTCGACAGTCGGTGATATTGATATTTCCGGCGTAAAAACCATCAAGATTAAGGTTGTTGCTGAAGATACACGGTATTCTACTGAATACACCTATACAATCGTAAGGGGGGAGACCAATGAATAAAAGAATCATAGCTCTTATCACAAGTTTATTGCTTTTACTCTCAATGCTTGCTGTGCCTGCATCGGCAGATGGCCTCAGCCCCATCACCTATGACGGTGAACGCATTGAGATTGAGGCAACGGTGGATGCGCCGGAAGGTTCTTATGTTACCGTTATCGTTGGTAAACCCGGCACAACACTTGCACAGGTGCAAACGGCAACTGCTGCTCAGCTTCTTTCTTTAGTTGAGTATATTGGTGTATTTCCGGTGGCTGCAACAAATCCGAACCTTGTTGCAACTATTGAACTGCGTGAAAATCTCGCCACAGGCACCTGTGAGGTTTATATTGCGACTATGACCACCGCTTTTTCAAAGCTTGACGAATTTGAAAACTTAAGCCGTCTGGAAATTGCGAACATGGTTACCGCTTTTAACGAAACCACACTTGCAAATTACGGCACCTTGTTTACTGACAGTAACAAAATGTATCTGCGTGCTTTTAATGCAGATGTAACAAGCTATGAAGCACTTGATGCTCAGGTGACTAACTTCTATTCCTTCTTAGTCAGCAAACGCCCCTTTGCGGCGGCTGAGGCAGGGGAGACCGATGTGGGTGTTTTGGTAAAAGCTTTTAATGAAGCTATTGCCTTTACAAGCTTATCCGAAGCGACTGCAGAAGATGTTACCGAAGTTTCTTCCTTATTAAATAACTACAACACAAAATACTGGAATCTGGCACTGGGTGAGGATACACCTTACGGAACCTTGAGCCAGACCCAGAAGGATAGAATCTGTGCAACCATTGGTGCCGGCGAATATTATGATGCGGCGACATTGGAAAGTGATTTTAATACGCAGCTTGCAATTTCTGCTTTCTTAGAATGTGCAACTGAAATGGACTTATTGTCCGCTATGACTACCTACGGCAGCATTTATCAGTTAGACGCTACCCTGATGCAGGACAGTCGAATTGATGGATACTATAAAACGCTGATTCACAATGAAATGATTGCAAATAAACATCTGGTTTCTGACGTTTCTACTCTGCAGGGGGTTTATGCACAGGCTATCAGCACCGTTTTAGCGGGTATTCCGGAAGATGATGACGATGATGACAGATACTACGGCAGCACCGGCGGTGGCGGCGGCATCATTGTTAAAGATGATAAAAAACCGTCAACCGAGTTAGTGCCTGTTCCTGAAAAGACCTTCTTTAAGGATGTTAATGAAGACCATTGGGCATATGAGAACATCCAGAAACTGTATGACAGAAAAATCGTTTCCGGTAAAGGCAATAATCAGTTTGCACCAAATGATAATGTTACCCGCGAAGAATATGCTAAAATGATGGTTTTAGCCCTTGGCAGCAGTATTACAGACAGCGCAGTTTCATACGGCGATGTCAAGGCAGGTAGTTGGTATCAACCCTACATTGCAACCGCTGTTCGTGATGGCCTGATTAACGGTTTAGGTGACGGAACCGTGGGCATCGGCAAGGCTCTCAGCCGTGAAGATGCCGCTGTGATGATTGAGCGTGCTCTGGCAGCTGAAGGCATTAAGCTTGATGCAGGCAGTGCTGAATTTGGTGATCAAGCTGATATTGCTGACTATGCAGCATCTGCTATCAGTAAACTGGTACAGACCGGCATTTTAAACGGATATGCGGATAACACCTTTATGCCGAAACAGACAATCAGCCGTGCTGAGGTTTGCACCGTGATTGTCAGAATGATCAATTTATTGGAAGGAGAGGGTAAATAATGTTAAAACGTTTTGTATGTTTAGTGCTTGCTGTTTCTTTATGTGCCGTCCCCTTCGTTGTGCCTCATGCGGATGAAGAACTTGATGTGCTTCCTCAGAACATTGCCTTTCTGCAGGATCTGGGTATATTAGAAGAAATTCCTGAAATTGGTCTTTATGAACGCAGAATCTATTACACAAGAGAAAAACTTGCAAAAACCCTTACATTGATGCTCCTTTCCGATGAACCTGTGATTGTGCAGGAGCCGGAAATCAGAGACGTTGAGGGCAATACCTATATCAACTACATCGATTTTGTGGTTACACAAGACTTGATGAAACTTGATAATAAGCTTCTCTTTCATCCTACAGACTATGTAACCTTAGATATGGTTGTCTATGGTATGGTGAAAGCACTTGAATATCATCCCCTGGCAGAAGCGGCTGGCGGCACGCCGGAAGCATATTTCTCTGTTGCTTCTGATATTGGCATTATGCGTAACGTTGCAATTAGCGACCCTGACCATATTACAATTTTTGAACTGGGCAAAATGGTAGATAACGCAATGCGTATCACCCCCATGGTACAAAAGGACGAAATCATTACCTGCATTAAGCCCACCTTCTTAGAACAGAAGGAACTGTTCAGAAAAAGTGGCCGAATTCTGGCTAACTCAAAAATTGGCCTATCCATTGACAAAGCCCCCAGAGGCTATGTGAACATTGATGGTAAGTTATACCCCACAAAGCTTGTGATTGAAGACATCACCGTTGGTGCGGTTGTAACCTATTACACGCAGAAAATTGACAATAAAGAGCATGTTATCAGCTATTATGCCACCAGTGATGAAGGCGTTTTGTCTCTGGATGCTGACGAAATTGAAGGCATTTCCTTTACCGATTCAAGCGTAAAGCTGACCTATGATGAGGAAGAAGAGGCTGTGATTGACAGACGTGCTTTCGTGTTGGTTAACGGCAAAAATTACAGCTTGACCCCTGAACTCTTTGATGTGTTTACAAGCGGTACCATCAATATGCGTGACAGCGATGATAACGGCACTTTTGATGTGGTTTATATGGACCTGTACCGGACAGAAGTTATCGGTGCGGTGGGTGCCGGTGCCAAGAATATCATTACAAAATATTACAATCAGTCAATTAAACTGGAGCCTGTTGGCGACAACCTTCGCATTATTAAAGAAAACAAAGAGCTTGACGTAAGCGAACTTGCAATCGGTCAGGTGATCAGCGTTAGCTGTGATGCCTTTGCAATTAGCGACGGACAGCTGACTTTTGACTATAACAATGCGAAAAAGCTGACCATTCGTGTATCAGATAAAACCGTTACCGGCGTGGTTACTCAGATGATTGACGGCGGTAACTACATTGTGGTAGATGACCTTAAATATGAAGCAAGTGCATACCTTCAAAAGGCATATGACGACGGTAAGGTTTTTGCAGTTCAGCCCGGTCAGCCTGTTGTGCTTTACTTAGATATTTATGACAAGGTTGTCACTCATGAGGTAAATTCAAAAGAGAATTTGTTTGAATATGGTTATCTGATTGATGCGGCTCTTAATACACAAGGCCTCAATCAGAACCTGATGTTAAAGCTTCTTTGTGAAGATGGTAAAATCAGAATTTATGATGCTGCTAAATCTTACCTGCTAAACGGAGTGACTGTGAAAAAACACAGCTTGACCGGTGATTGCGGTGAAAACCTTGACACCCGTCAGCTCATTCGCTATCGTTTGCAGAATGATATGGTTAAAGAAATTGATACCGTGCAGGTTAACTCCTTGGTAGAAAGCACGAAGAACTCTTTAAGCCGTGACTTCACCAGTGGTGCGACTAGCCTCAGCTACCGTTTCGGTAACTTTGGTTGGAAGGTTGTTATGCTTGCGACCACACCTGCATTTAACGTGCCTGATCCTTCGGCAACCACGGTTGATGACAGCATGTTCACCCGTGTATCAACTGCAACCACAGTACAGGATAAGCAGTACAAGATTGATGCCTTTGATATGGATGACCGTTTGGTTGCCGGCTGTGTTTTAAGATATTCTGCAACAGCGGCAGCAAACTATGACGACAAAGACATAATTTATATGGTTGCAAATACTTGCCGTGCTGTTGGGCCTGATGGCTTGCCAACCACGCAGTTAACCCTTTATGACAGCCGTGAGGGTGGAGAACACATTATTTACTTTGCAGACGATGTTGACTGCCGTTTAAACCATAACAAGCAGTATGGCAATGCATCGGCAGAGCAAACCGGCAACGAGCTGACTCCAGCGGATTTTAAGCGCGGTGACCTGATTCGTTATCTTTTAGATGATTACGGTATGGTTTCTAACATTGAACGCGTGTTCCGCTACAGCGCAAGTGAGCCTACAAAGGCTGTGGCTTATGGTTCCAGAGGTGCTTATGGTGTATCTTACTCAGCCTTTAAGTATAACACCACCTTAAGCTATATGACTGTTTGTATGAATAAGGATGTTGTGAATGCAGCCCCCGAAGAGTTCAATGCAATCCCCACTTCCCGTTTTGTGGCAGTTCCGGTTTATAACGTAAATGAGGATGAGATATATCTGGAAAAGGATGTGTTTAACACACCTTCTTACACCGGTGCATCCAACACTATGCTGTATATGCAGACTAATACATCAGAAATTACGGGCGTTTTCGCCTATTGCTTGGATTGAGGTGAATGAATATGAAAAAGTTTTTAACATTATTTTTAGCCTGCGTGCTGATGCTTTGTCCTATGTCATTTGCCTCAGCTGAGGGGGCAGTAACCTATACATCAGATTTTTCCGGCACAATTAGTACATCAGTTAATGCAACTAACGGCATAACGTCCTACAGCTATTCTGATGATGTGTGGAACATTTCTACCAGCAGTGCCCAGGCAATGAGTTATTATGCTTGTCAGGTAACAGATGAAAGACTTTCTCTGTCAATCGCAGACAATGTTTTGACTGCAACGGCTATCTCCCCGAAGGATAGTGCCCTGACCACCAAGAACATTACTTTTACAGATGAAATTGATACAGTTTATACCGTGTTTAAGTTTTGTGTGGCATCCTCCGGCTATACCGGTCAGTGGATGATTGGCGCCGGCGCTGTTTCTACCAGTAATACAGACTATGGTTTGTTGGGTATTGGCGGAGACGGAAAGATTTATGAAATTATAGCTCCGAATCCCCATTTAGGTAGCGCCCGCACAGAAGTGGCATCTTACAGCTTTAACACTTGGTATACCACGGTGGTTAAAGTGACACCAGGTGCTTATTCTGCCACAATCTATAAGGCAGACGGCACCGTGCTTGCAACAAAAGAGATCATCAACGCTGCAGATAAGCAATTTGCTGTTGCTCGTACTGATTTAATGTTCCGCTCCCATGTAGGAACCAACATTCCCCTTCAGCTTAAAGATGCTAAAATGATTGCAACCAGTGCTGCAGCAACACCCACACTCACCACCACGGATGTGGCAGAGGGCGATGATGGTGTTTCCCGTAAGCTGGATGTTACCTTTAACTCTAATGTGCTTTTAGATGCAGCATCTGTGACAGCGTCCCTGACAAAGGGTGGGGTAGATGCAGGGAATTACAAGGTGACCTGCCCTGATCCGTTTACCGTAAGGGTAGAGGGCAAAAACGTAGGTGGCGATGTGGTTCTTTTGGACCGTGATACCGAATACACCTTGCAGGTGGGTAGCTTTGACCCCGTCACTTTCACAACGGAAGAGATGCATATGGTGACCGATGCTGACCTCACGATTGACGCACTGGCTGCTGATGATACTGTGGCAGATGATGACATTGCGACCCTTGCCGCAGGTAAGGTAAAGGTTCACCTTTCAGTAACAGATCCGCTTTTATATCCCAGCTTTTCCGGCAGAATGATGGCGGTGCTTTATACTGAAAGCGGGCACTTAGCATGGTGCGATTTTGCAGAGCTTTCCGGTGCTGATTTTGCAGACTTACATGCAACATTCACACTGCCGGAGATTCCTACAAATGCACAGCTTAAGGTATATCTCTTTGATAATGAAAACTTATATGCACCGGTTTGTGCACCGGTAACCTTTGGCTCCTAAAAATTTTACTGCTTTGCAGTTTTATTATAAATTTATAATATAGGAGGAATTAAAATGGCAAAAAAAGTTTTATCCTTTTTCCTGGCAGCAATGCTGATTATGTCAGTATTGTCGGTTTCGGCAGTGGAAGCAAACCCTGCAACCATTTATACAGATGGTTTTGAAACCGGTTCCGTAGCGGCTGATGGTAGCTATACCAGTAATGTTTGGAATCTGACCGATGCAGCTGCTACTGCCCATGTAGGCAGTACATTTTCGAAAAATGCTACATTGGCAATCGTAGAGCAGGGTACAGCACCGGATGTAAATCGAGTAATGGAAGTATCCAGAGCGGCAAGTGGTGGTTTCCACTTGGCTATGTCTACTGCTAATGTAACCATTCCTGCGAACCAGGCAGTTTATGCGGGCTTTAAACTTATGTTTACAGGCTATCCGGGTGCAGCAAAGCATTGGTTTATTGGTGTGGGCAGAAATCCGCTGATCAAAATTGCACCAGGCAGTACAAACTATGCAGTTACCGAAACAAGAGGTAGTTGGGCTAGTCCTAATGATAATG
>JAZSJR010000133.1:0-3764 GCA_045534415.1 Clostridia bacterium | reverse complement strand
CCCGAAAATGAACCCCCCCGTTATACGGGGGGATCATTATTAGTTAAAAGCTTAGAGTGAAGCTTCGTTTAGGCTTCCGGTAGGGAATATTTAGTAGAATACGCTGCAAACTTTTTCTTAAAGTCAGAATTTTCAGACTTAATAATATGCAA
The DNA here is from genome assembly GCA_045534415.1 of Clostridia bacterium. Classification (GTDB taxonomy): domain Bacteria; phylum Bacillota; class Clostridia; order UBA1381; family UBA9506; genus UMGS755. The sequence continues at coordinate 3,612 of JAZSJR010000133.1, read as the reverse complement.
ACTTTCATGCATGCTAAGGCTATTTGATGACTCAATAATACAGCCTGCGATGTTAGAGCAGTGGTCGGATACACGTTCTAAGTTTGTTAAAAGGTCAGACCAAACGAAACCGGCTTCAATGCTGCAGTGGCCTTGCTGCAATCTGAAAATGTGCATAGCACGGAGTTTTTCCTTTAAACGGTCAATGATTTCCTCTAATGGTTCAATGGAGAGAGCAGCTTCGAGATCATCGTTGATAAAGGCATTTAGAGCCAGATCTGTAATCTCGTGTACGGCTGAAACGAGAACATTCAGTTCTGTTTTGGCGGCATCTGTCAGCTCAATGCCTTTATTTTTCATTTCTTCAGACGATTCAAGCAGGTTTACGCTGTGGTCAGAGATACGCTCAAAGTCACCAATCATGTGGAGCAGTTTTGCAGCACTGGTGCTGGTTTTTTCATCTATTTGATGGGCGCTTATCTTAACCAAATAGCTACCAATCATATCTTCATAATGGTCTGAGTGCTCTTCTAATTCGCGGATTTCTTCGGCAGCAGCGTCGCTATAATTAAACAAAACCGAAAGACCAGTTTGCAAAGCGGTGATGGAGCATTTTGCCATGTCAACTGCAGCTTTGCGGCTGCTTTCTAATGCAACAGTAGGAGTTGCCAGCAAACGTTCGTCTAACTCAGTTTTCTTTTCCTGATTTTTTGCATCAGGCACAAGCTTGCAAACTAATTTTTCTAAAATGCTGCCCATTGGGAGTAGAATTACAGTACACAGAACGTTGAAAACCGAGTGAGCAACTGCGATGCCAAAATGTGTGGCGGTGGCTCCTAAAATCGGCGGTGCAACAAAGATCTTCAGCACATAAAGAAGAATCAGCAGAATAACGGTACCGATTACGTTAAAGGAAAGATGCACCAAAGCTACACGTTTTGCATTCCGGTTTGCACCAAAGGATGATAAAATTGCTGTGATACAGGTACCAATGTTCTGACCCATAATGATGGGGAAGGCGGCACCATAGGTAATCTGACCGGTAACTGTCAACGCCTGCAAAATACCAACAGATGCTGAAGAAGACTGGATGATGGCAGTCAGCACAGCGCCGGCAAGCACACCTAAAATGGGATTGGAGAAGGCAACAAACAGCTGACGGAATTCAGGCACCTCACGCAGGCCTGCAACGGCAGCAGACATAGCATCCATACCAAACATTAAAACAGCAAAGCCTAATAAAATCATACCGGTATCTTTTTTCTTGTTGCTTTTGCCAAACATAATATAAATAATACCGATTAAAGCTAATATGGGGGTAAAAGAGGTGGGTTTTAACAGCTGCATAAAAAAGTTATCACTATCAATGCCGCCTAAACTCAAAATCCAGGCTGTTATGGTGGTACCGATATTTGAACCCATAATTACGCCGATGGATTGCTTTAATGTCATAAGACCTGAGTTAACAAAACCCACGACCATAACGGTTGTGGCAGAAGAAGACTGAATAATTGCAGTTACCGCAAGACCGGTTAAAAAGCCGGCAATACGGTTGGTGGTTAATTTACCGATTAAAGAAGAAAGTCTGTTTCCGGCACGACGCTCCAAGGCATCGCCCATGATGTTCATACCAAACAGAAACAGAGCAAGACCGCCAATTAAATTAAGCACGTCAAAAAAATTCATTTACATCAAATCCTTTCATATTTTTATTAGAATTTTATGCAAACATTCTTACGGTTTCTCAGGATAAGAATGATATTTTAGAATAAATAAATTCCGATTCTCCCCCCATTATATATTATACTTTCATTTTAGCAAATTTTTAGAAAAGGAGCAAGTAATAAATTTAAAATTTTATAAAAAAAAGAACTTGACAAAGAGGAAGCAGTATAGTATAATAAATGTCTGAGCGAGTGTGCTGGAACTGGCAGACAGGCACGTTTGAGGGGCGTGTGTCCATGACGTACGGGTTCAAGTCCCGTCACTCGCACCATATCGAGTGTTCATAACGTGTATGAAGTTATGAACACTCGATTTTTTTGTTTTTATGCCGTTTTGGTTGTTCTCAGATACTCAACTTCAACACCTTTTCTTGTATTGACCTTTATCTTGTCAAAATTCTCCGGCATATCAAGCTCACCAATGAACTTATAATGTATTACCACCGATTGAGTGCGGTTTAATCCCGTGCCCTCTACTGCATATACTTCAATTCTGTCAATCAGCTCCTGAAGAATCATAGGTGTTACTTCATTCATTTCGGCAAAGCTTCTGACGCAAGATAGAAAATGTTCCTTGCCATCACGCACTTCACTTATCTTTGCAAGTTGCTGATTAAGTTCAAGAATCTTCTTTTTAAGCTCGTCACGTTCAACCTCATATTTATGAGATAACTCCATAAACCAAGCATCTGTTACCTTGCCGTTGACGTTATCTTCATAAACTCTCTCGTAGAGTCGTGAAACCTCCTGACTTCTTGCGCTAGCTTTTGCAATGGATTGTTCAATAAGCTTCTGTTCCTTAACAATATCCTTGTTTACCTTTTCTTCCAAAAGATTTGCAAAGGCATCCTCGTTAATTGTGACAATCAGTGCAAGCTTTTCAAGTTCTGCACGGACAATCATTTCAACAGAATCAGCACGGATATAATGTGTACTTTCGCAAGTGCCTCTGTCACCCTTGTAGTTAGAGCAACTGAAGAAATATGTAGTTTCTTTGTTATGTCTGACATGATACCACATCTTACTTCCGCAATCCGCACAGAATAAAAGTCCGGTAAACATATTCTTTTCGCCGTTACCTGCTTTGGGTGGACGGCGTTTTGTTTGCTTCTTTACAAGCTCCTGCACGTGTTCAAATATTTCACGCTCAATAATGGGTTCATGAACATCCTTAAAGATAGACCAGCTTTCCTTTGGATTAGGGATGCGAGCTTTGTTTTTGAAATTCTTTGAATATGTTTTGAAGTTAATGACATCACCGCAGTATTCTTGTTGGGCAAGCATTTTTGCAAAAGTAGTCTTACAGCACTTATACGGATTACTCTGTGTTTTCTTACCGCCTCTGCCAAGACCTTTTGATTGCCAATATGCCATAGGTACAAGCACCTTGTTTTCTTGAAGGATTCGGGCAATGGTTTCATTGCCCTTACCCTCAATGCACATTTTGAAAACACTTTTTACCACTTGCGCCGCTTCTTCATCAATAATCCAAAACTTTGGATTGCCGGGAGATTTCATATACCCATAAGGCGGTTGCGATAACGGCTCTCCTGCATTACCTCTGATTCGGTGCGAAGAACGCACCTTGCGGCTTATGTCACGAGCATACATTTCATTCATTACATTACAGAAAGGTGCTAATTCATTTTCTCCATCCGCACTATCCACACAATCATTTACAGCAATAAATCGGACATTCTTTTCAGGAAAGTAATCATCGGTGTAATATCCCACCTGAAGATAATCTCTGCCAAGTCGGGACATATCTTTTACGATGATCGTTGTGATGTATCCCATTTCTATATCGTCTATCATCTGCTGAAAACCTGGTCTGTTGAAATTTGTTCCCGTATATCCGTCATCCACATAAAACTTTGTGTTTGCAAAATCGTTTTCTTTTGCATATTTT
>JAZSJR010000083.1:0-2367 GCA_045534415.1 Clostridia bacterium | reverse complement strand
GGGGTCAGCCTGTACGATTTACTCATGTTTATTGACGGGCAAAAAGTTCTTTCTCCCACCTTAAAAGATATTGAAGATTTGCGTATGCTTCACAGAATGACAACAAGCTATCTTCCGATCAGCATTGACGAACCGGGCAGTATGCGCTTTGAGGGCTTGAAAACCGTAACTCATGTTATGATTGCATCGCTTTATTACTACGCATACAACGAATACAAGTTAGTGCGTTGCAAGCATTGCGGAAAGTGGTTTGCAACTAAGACGCTAAAAGAGCAATATTGCAAGGGCATAAGCCCGTGTTTTGGTGACATTATCAAGGGAAAGACACCTCTCCCCTGTGAGCAAGCTGTCAGAAACATCAAGCAAAAGCAGAGCAGACGGCACAAAAATGTATATTCCTATCTTGATATATCTGCAAAAGATCAAGAAGAAATTGAGCATTTCAAAACGGAAAGCAAGAAGCTCAAGGAAGCTATCACACGCTCCCCCTCTGTAGAGAATTTCAAAAAGTATGAGGACTTTCTCAACAGATACCCTAAAAGGATGGTGAGAACATGAACGCTGTAATATATGCCCGCTTTTCATCCCACAATCAGACAGAGCAATCTATTGAGGGACAGCTTAAAACCTGTTATGAGTTCGCACAGAAAAACGGCTATACCATTGTAGGCGAATATATTGACCGTGCGATCTCCGGCACTACTGACGCACGCCCGGACTTTCTGCGAATGATTGAGGACAGCGCAAAAAAGGGCTTCCAGTATGTGCTTGTCTATCAGCTTGACCGCTTCGCCCGTAACCGCTATGACAGCGCAACATACAAGGCAAAGCTCAAGAAAAACGGCGTCCGGGTACTGTCTGCCCGTGAGAATATCACAGATGACGCAAGCGGTATTCTTGTAGAGGGTCTGCTTGAATCTATGGCAGAATACTACAGCGCAGAGCTTGCCCAAAAAATCCGGCGGGGTATGGATATAAACGCTGAGAAATGCCTTTGCACAGGCGGCAATATCGCCCTGGGCTTCAAGGTTGCCCCGGACAAGCATTTCATAGTGGATGAAGAAACCGCCCCTATTGTGGTAAAAGTCTTTGAAATGTACGCAAGCGGTCAGACGGTCACAGAAATATGTGACACACTCAACGCACAGGGATATAAAACATCCCGTGGGGTTGCGTTCAATAAAAACAGCTTGCGGAAAATGCTTCAAAATAAGCGGTACATCGGTATTTACACCTATAAGGACAAGGAAATTCCCGGCGGTATGCCCCGGATTATTTCAGACGATCTCTTTTACAAGGTGCAAGAGGTTATGACCAAAAATAGAAAAGCTCCTGCCCGCTCTAAAGCAAGGCAAGAGTATCTATTGACTACTAAGCTATTTTGCGGCTATTGCCGTGAAATGATGAGGGGCTACGGCGGTACAGGAAAATCGGGTAAACCTCATTACTATTATGCTTGTAACAATATGATCAAAAAGCGGTGCAAGAAAAAGATTGTCCGCAAGGATTATATTGAAAACCTTGTTATTGAGGAATGCCGCAAGCAGCTTACCCCGGCAAACATTGACAAGATAGCCCGTGAGGTTGTAGCCCTCTGTGAGCGTGAAAAGGACAATTCCAATCTCAGACGCATTGAAAAGCTCATGCGGGAGAATGAACGCAAGCAGCGCAATCTTATGTCTGCCGTTGCTGAGTGTGATATAGACAGCGTTAGAAAGTCCCTGTATGTGGAGATTGCAAGGCTTAGCACAGAGCTTGACACACTCAAGAGCGAATACGCCATAGAGCAAGCCGGGGCTGTGTCCTTGACCATTACAGAGGTTAAATTCTTCCTGTCACAGCTACGCAAGGACAAAGCGGACAGCATTTCCTACAGAAAGACGCTGATCAATGTCTTTGTAAATGCTATCTTCCTGTATGATGATAAAATAACGATTATCTTCAATTCCGGGGACAAGCCCGTTACCATAGATGATGAGCTTTTGTCCGATATTGAGGAAAGCAATGCAGCGGTAGAGGGTTCACTTTTAGACGCTGTTGCTCCACCATGAAATCCGTAATCGTTGTGATTACGGATTTTTATTGTTTTATAGATTTATTGAAATCTTTTTTCTTTGTGTTATAATATTTGATATAGTATGAAAAAGGAGAAAATTTTATGAGCAAAACAACAGGAAAGCCTCAAAATCCTTTGTGGCAGACAACGAAAACTGAAAGAAAAAGCTATTATTCATATTTCTTCGGACAAAATATGATTTACAACATGATAGCCGGTTATCTTACAACATTCCTTCTTCTTATCGGCGTTGACCCAATTAAATCTGCAGCGGTTATGTTGGTAGTAAAGGTTTGGGATGCTGTTAACGA
>JAZSJR010000051.1:0-6982 GCA_045534415.1 Clostridia bacterium | reverse complement strand
TGTTCATTGTAAACAGATTCATTATCTTAGCAAAGAACACACCTGCAACAGTATCAAACACGAATGCAACAAGGCCGAGTCCCATGATAATAAGTGTTTGTACATTAACAAACTGTTCTGCAATCATACTGAACGAAATTGTTATACCCAAGAGAAGCGTTACAAGATTTGCAAGAACCTTTTGAGCAGATTCTGACAATGAGTCAAGCACACCGCATTCCCTTAAAAGGTTTCCAAACATAAGAAAGCCTACAAGTGAAACCGATGCAGGCGCAATAAAACCGGCAATAAAGGTTACCAGTATCGGAAATGCAATTTTCAGGAACTTTGATACATTTGCAGGGTTGTAAGCCATTCTGATTTGTCGCTCTTTTTTTGTTGTAACCGCCTTTATTGCAAACGGCTGAATAATTGGAATCAAAGCCATATATGAATATGCCGCAACCGCTATCTGTCCTATATAATTTGATTTAAGCACTTGCGAAACCAATATAGATGTAGGCCCATCCGCAGCACCAATAATACCAATTGATGCAGCATCTTTCAAATCGAACCCAAGCATAACAGCTAAAATAACAACAAGAAAAATGCCAAATTGTGCCGCAGCACCAAACATAAACATTTTAGGGTTTGAAAGAAGCGGACCAAAGTCTATCATAGCACCAATACCAATGAACAGCAGCAAGGGCATCGCCTCTGATGCACCAATTCCTACATTATATAACCACTCAATAATCCCTTGCACTTCACCAACGCCTTCAATCGTCTGGTGTAACACACCAGAAAACGGAAGATTAACCAAAATTGCACCAAACCCCATCGGAAGCAATAATGAAGGTTCATAATTTTTCTTAATAGCAAGATAAATTAACAGTATACCAACTGCATACATAATAATTTGTTGCCACGTTACCGCCATAAACCCCTCTAACAGAAAGCTCATATTACACCTCATTTAAATATGTTTTTCTCTCTATTAGTTTATGACAGCACTGTTCATAAATTGACTTTTCATTACTTTATATCATCGTAATTAGACTCGTGCCAGATTAAAAATTATAAATCATGTTTTTTCGCAATCATAATCGGCTGATAAAATCCCGTTTCCTCTGGGAATTTCCATGTAACACTGCTGCAACCACAAGATAAAAATAAATTCGTCAACTCTTCCCTGCGCACTGCCCTGTATGCACACTCAAACTTACTTACGCTTAAAGAATCTTCATCATCAATGATGTACTGAACAAGTCTGTAGCAATCTCCCTCCCAGTGCCATGTTTGAAAAGAAACCCTTTGCCCTGTTTCGGTCGTGTGAATATAAGGCGGTGAATATGGCGGTTTATCGCAAAGTAAGGCATCATAATCTCGAACACTGGCAATAAATATGCCCCCACCTGCAACCTGACCTGCAATGCTTTGAGCAGCCGCCGCGAGTGCCTCTTCAGAGAGCATATGAGGCAAAGCATTGTCCATAGCAATCACAACCTCAAAAGGCTCTGAAAAACTTTCTTGCAACGCACAAAAATCTGCCTGTTTAAAATCAATTTTCACGCCCATTTTATCTGCTCGCTCTTTGGCTTCTTTAATGGCACCGCTGCTTAAGTCGGACGCCGTGACGCTATAACCTAAAGCCGCAAGACCAATCGCCTGGGTTCCTATGCCGCAGGCGCAATCAAGAACGTGGGCAGCCGTATCAAAGCCACAAGAGCGAAAAAGCTTATCAAGCATTGTACCTTGCTCCCGGGTTGCTTCTTCCCAATCAAGAAAAAGCTTATCGTAATGGGATGCTAAATTATCATAAAATGTCTGTATGCCCGTCATACCGATACCTCATTGTTTACATTCAATATTCTACCTGTAAAACCCACGAAAGATTTCACAAAAATGACATATACGTACTAAATACACTTATTCGATACATTCTCCAAATTTATAACCTCATCCACAACGCCCTCATAAAATTCGGGTTCGTGGCTGACTAAAAGCACCGTTCCTTTAAATTCTGAAACGGCTTTTTTCAGTTCTTCTTTTGCCATAACGTCTAAGTGGTTTGTCGGTTCGTCAAGCACCAAAAGATTCACTTCCTTAAGCATCAACCGGCAAAGACGTACCTTTGCATTTTCTCCGCCGGAAAGCACCTTCATTTGCGATGTAATGTGTTCTGTGGTGAGGCCGCACTTAGCAAGGGCAGCTCTCACTTCGGCATTGGTCATTGCGGGGTATTCATCCCAAATTTCTTGCAAAGCCGTTTTGCTGCTTGCCGATTCTTCCTGTTCAAAATAACCCTCCTGCAGGAACTGATCTCTATGTACACTGCCCTCAAACGGCGGAATAATGCCCAAAAGGGTTTTCATCAGGGTAGACTTGCCGATTCCGTTTGTTCCCTTAACGGCAATCTTTTTATTTCTTTCAATAATCAAATTCAACGGGCTTGTTAAAGGCTCGTTATACCCAAGCACCAAATCCTTTGCCTCAAGCACAACTCTGCCCGGAGTTCTTGCGGTTTTAAAGGAAAAATTGGGTTTAATTTTTTCTGGTGCAAGGGTAATAATTTCCATTTTATCAAGCTGACGCTGTCTTGACCGGGCAAGGGTTGCCGTTGCTGCCCGGGCCTTGTTTTTGGCAACAAACTCCTCCAAATCTGCAATTTCTTTCTGCTGCTTGTTATACGCCTGCTCAATTTGTCTCTTTTTCAGCTCATACATCCGCTCAAAGTCGCTGTAATCCCCTGTATACCGTGTCAACACGCAATTTTCTATATGATAAATGACATTGACAACCTCATTTAAAAACGGAACATCGTGCGAAACCAAAATAAACGCATTTTCATAATTCTGCAAATATCCCTTAAGCCAGTTAATATGGTTTTCGTCCAAAAAGTTGGTAGGCTCGTCCAAAATGAGAATCATCGGGTTTTCAAGGAGCAGCTTTGCCAATAAAACCTTGGCTCTTTGCCCACCGGAAAGCTCGGTAACATCACGTTCTAAGCCAATTTCATTCAGACCAAGACCATTAGCACACTCACTGATTTTTGTATCAATAATATAGTAGCCGGAAGCCTCTAAAATATCCTGAATATCTCCTACTTCTTCCATCATATCGGCAATTTCGCTCTCTGTTGCCTCTGCCATTTTTTCGTAAATGGAAAGCATTTCTGCCTCAAGGTCTGTCAAATGGCGAAAGGCATCCCGAAGCACATCACGAATGCTTTTACCTTTTTCCAAGGTGGAATACTGGTCAAGGTAGCCTGTGGTAATATGCTTGCACCACTCAACCTTACCGGAATCAGGCGTTATTTTGCCGGTAATGATGTTTAAAAAGGTAGACTTCCCCACACCATTTGCACCAATTAATCCGATATGCTCACCCTTAAGCAGGCGGAAAGAAGCATTATCTAAAATTTCACGACCACCAAAGCTGTGAGAAACATTTTCAACATTTAAAATACTCATTGTAAAACCCTTTTCTTTAGTTTATTTTATTTTCATCATTTTCATTATGTTATCTCTTTCACAAGCAACTTTTTGTATAAACCATCTACACAAATTGCGCCAAATGGGGCTGTCAGCAAGATTGATACAACAGCAACCGTTAGCACCATTCCGCCGCATTCTAAGCCCATTGTCAAAGGGAGGGCACCAATTGCTGCCTGCACCGTTGCTTTTGGGGTATAAGCCAAAGCGCAAAACAGCCTTTCTTTCGCATTTAGTCGTGTCTTAAGCAAAGATACTGCCACTCCTGCCATGCGAAATACCAGTGCAACTACCACTAGAAGAACGACAACAATACCAGCAGACAATGCATAACGCACATCCACAACAGCACCAACCAGTACGAACAAAAAGATTTCTGCTCCCAGCCACAGTTTATTGTATTTTACAGACAACCGCTTGGCTAAAGCATCGTATTTTTGGCTGATGACCACACCCATGCTCATAATGACCAGCAAACCAGATACAGGCACAATTCCCTCCAGCACATTCTGTACTTCAAGCGACAAAAACGAAACAGCAAGGATGATAAGCACTTTTACAGAATCACGCATATGAAATTTTTTAAAGAACCATACAAGTGTCGTACCCACAAAAAGACCTAGAGCAATTCCCGTAAATATAGAAAACGGAATCTGTAAAAAGCTTACGCCCGTTATATCCCCTGTTGAAACAAGAGTTGTTAGCGCAGTAAACACAACAAGCACAAAAACATCATCAACAGAAGCCCCTGCTAATACAAGTTGCGGAATTCCCTTTGCTGTTCCATATCCCTCATCCATCAGTTTTATCATTCTGGGAACAATTACTGCAGGTGAAACCGCAGCAATCACACTGCCAATCATAGCAGCATCTAAAACCGATATTCCCAAGAGCAATGGTGCAAAGATAACAACACCAAGCATTTCAATGCACGCAGGAACAAAACACATCAAAAATGCCGGTCTTCCTACCCTCTTTAAGTCAGAGAAATTAAGCGACAACCCTGCCCGAGTCAGAATGATGACCAAAGCAATCTGCCTTAAATCTCCGGAAATAGCAAGGATGGATTGGTCAATGACGTTAAAACAACAAGGTCCAAGGGCAATTCCTACAAGAATCATTCCTAAAAGGCTTGGAAGTTTTATTTTTGTGAATAACCAGCCAACAGACAGTCCAAATAATAAAATAATTGCTATACTCGTTAGCATAATAGCTCTCCAATCACAAAGCACGTAGTTTCTATTTAATCTATTTGCTTATATTAAACAAATTCAAATATTGTTTACATCAATTATACCACAATATTACACCAATTACAACATTTCCTGCCTTGCGACACTTGAAAAAACATCCCGAAAGTGGTACAATATTATTCGCTGCATAATTGGAGGATGAAGTATGAATACCTGGATTTATTTAGTCATTATATATGCCCTTTTAAAAGGCGGTAGAGAGTGCATGAAAAAAGCCGCTTTAAAAAAGTCCGGCACCAATGAAATTTTATTTTTTTACACCTTTATCGGGTTTTTAATGACCCTGCCCTATACAAAAGCTGCACTGGCTTTAGACGGCATATACATTTTTTATGCGTTTATCAAATCGTCAGCCTGTTGCATTGCCTGGATATTTTCTCTTTTAGCACTAAAGAAAATGTCCGTAAGTCTCTATAGCGTAATGGATGTTGCAAGAGTGCTTTTTTCAACGCTTTTAGGCGTTTTGGTGTTGGGGGAAGATTTTACTCTACCCAAAGCCATCGGTATGGTGCTTGTAATAGCCGGCTTGCTCCTTGCAAATACGAAAAAGCAGGCAAAATCAAACGGCACAACGGTTTTTACACTAGTTGCCGTGCTACTCTGTTGCTTCTTTAATGCCATTTCAGGTCTTTTAGACAAGGTTTTAATGAAAAGCATTGAACCGAATCAGCTGCAGTTCTGGTTTATGTTCTTTATGTCCTGCATATACGGTGTAGCGCTACTTATTCGCAGAGAAAAGGTGTCCTTTCAATCTCTCAAAACAAATTACTGGATTCCCTTAATGAGCCTTTCACTCGTGGCAGGCGACCTGCTTTTGTTTAAAGCAAATGCCTCACCCCAAAGCCAGATAACACTGATGACTTTGATTAAGCAATCCTCTGTCATCATCTCAGTGCTCTCCGGCTGGCTCTTTTTTAAGGAGAGAAATATTGTTTATAAGCTGATGTGTACCTGCATTGTCATTGCCGGTATTTTAGTTCCCTTGTTGTGGAATCTTTAAAAAGGAGAATTTTTACAATGCGCATGCGAAGAAAAAAACATTTAAAAGAAAGAATGGATGTTTGTTCAGATATAATCCTGACCGATATTAAGGAGTTACAGGGTGATATAAAAAGGGTTTTTCCCAATGATAATCCCCTCAGAATGGAAGTTGGTTGCGGCAAGGGCGGATTCGTCACAGAAACCGCCAAAAGACATCCTGATGTGAATTTTCTTGCCATCGAGAAAAACTCCAACGTGTTAATTTTAGCCGCTGAAAAGGTTAAAAATGCAAGCCTTACTAACGTTCGTTTTCTCCGTGGCGATGCCAACCTCCTCCGAGATGTGGAAACTGAATCTAAATGTGAAATCATCTACATAAATTTCTGTGACCCTTGGCACAAAAACAGCTACCGCAGACGGCGACTCACCCACAAGCAGCATTTGATGCTTTGGGAAAAGCTTTTGTGTGAAAACGGTGAAATTCACTTTAAAACAGATAACAAAAACCTGTTTGAGTTTTCCTTAAACTCTTTTTCTGAGTATGATATGAAGCTGAAGAACATCACCTTCGACCTGCATCACTCTGATTTCGAGGGAAACATTATGACCGAATACGAAAAGCTGTTTTCAGAACAAGGTCAACCCATTTATCGCTGTGAAGCAATGTTTCGATAAAACAGGAGGTAAAAAATGAGCAACAACATTTCAAAAAAAGAACTTGCAAAACAATATCACGCTGCAGGATGTAACTGCGCTCAGGCAGTGCTACTTGCTTTTGCCGAGGAACTGGGTTTAACCCCGGAGATGGCCGCAAAAATTGCACTCCCCTTTGGAGGCGGTATGGCTCGTGGTGAAACCTGCGGTGCCTTGACAGGCGCCTTAATGGCATTGGGGCTAACTGAGTCCGGCTCCGTTCCACCGGCATCTGAAGATAAAACAAAAAGCCGGGAAGATGCAAAAGCCCTTGCTGAAATTTTTGAAGAACAATATCGCACCACACTGTGCCGCGAAATTTTAGCTACCCCCGAGGGAAAAGGTAAAGCACTTTGTAATGATATCGTCGGCTTTATGGCAGCAAAACTTGAAGAACTCTTAAACAAATAAAAAAAGAACCCTGCTCAGCAGGGTTCTCTTTTTATTATGCTTCAATCTCAATTTCAATCAGCTTACTGCAATTCGGACAAATCAAATCATCATTATCCATCATATCCTCATCGAAATAAACTTTTTCCTTGCAATGGGGACATTCTACCTCATAGAATTCCAAGTCGGATC
>JAZSJR010000072.1:0-2163 GCA_045534415.1 Clostridia bacterium | reverse complement strand
TTGGGTAGTTCTGCTTTTTGGGAGTTACCCCCGGCATCTCAGGGATAAGTCCTGAGAGCATATTGCCGCCAGCTTCACTGCCCACAGGCAGGGTTGAGTAGTCAATGCGGTTATCTACCGAAACGGTAAGGCGGTTTTTGCCGGCAATCAGTTTATCTGTCAGTTCCGCCTCGAAGGGTAAAAATCCTCCTTTATGGCGGCACAAAAGCGTTCCGTTTAAAAAGACAGCAGCAGTTTGGGTGACGGCGCCGAACCGTAAAACAATTCTTTGTGAGAGTAAGCATTCCGGCACGGTAAAGCAGGTTTCATACCATACAAATCCGTAATGGTCACGAAAATCTTCCCCCTCTTTTTGGTCATTATAAGAGGCGGGAACGGCAATGGCTGTGGAATGGGTGAGGGGATTTTTGGCAGAATCCTCTGTGTAGCTGTCAATGTCTGTTATCTGAAAATTCCAGATGCCGGAAAGGTCAATAACGGCGCGGGAGTCTGTGAGCTTAGGGTAGAGCATAGTAACATCCTTTCTAATTTATAAATTTGCGTGTCGTTCTTTTATGATGCGTTGATTTTCGGCAATTTTCCGCTTCGAGAGGGGATACCAGAAAATCAAAATCAATGCTACAACAAAATAGCAGATAGCGGGAATCAAAGTTGAAACGGTATAAATGCGTTCTACAACCTCAGGGGCTTGTACCACGTTTTCGGTGGAGGAAACATAACCGATTAAGGTGAGGGCATAGCCGCCCAACCCCCCGGCTAAAGCCTGACCGATTTTTCTGGCAAAGGAATACACGGCATAAACTGTACCGTCCTCGCGGGTGTGTGTGAGCACTTCCTGACTGTCAATGACGTCGGTAATAAATGCCCAAATCATCAGATTGAAAAGACCAACGCCAAGGTTAGCAAACAAGAGGAAAATGCAGAAAATCCAAGGGTTTTGAATGCGCAAAATGAAAAGCAAGAAGAAAATGACGGCGGAGGCTAAAACTCCCACTCCGGAGGCTTCTTTTTTGCCGAACTTTTCTGCAAAGGTTGCGCTGAAAGGGGCAAGAAGCAAGGCACAGGCGGTTTGCAGGAATCCTGCTACACTCATGGCTTCTTTGCTTTTAAAATAGTCCATAAACAGATATAGATTCATGGTGCTGGAGAGCAGGGAAGAAAGCAAAAGCACAATAGCGGCAGCAATGATTGCCCACAGTGCACGATTTTTGAGCATCCCTTTTACAGCAGTACCGAAACTGATATCTTTTTCTTTAGGTGGCGGTGTAACACGCTCTCTGACGAGAGCGTAGCAAAGACCATAACAAATCAGTGCCAACACCCCAAAAACCAGTACAACAGGTAGAAAACGTTCTCCTAAAATGAGCTGGTTTCCCTGTGAGTCGTAAGTATAGATGAAGAGAGGCACGCCCACAGACACAATGACACCGGCAATGGCGGCACCAATGGAACGAAAGGTGGAAAGAGAGGTGCGCTCTACAGGGTCTTCTGTTATGGCAGAAGCCATAGAGCCATAGGGGATGTTGATTGCTGTATAACAAATACTGCCCCACAAAAGATAGGTAACATAAATATACACAAGTTTTCCGGCATATGAAAAGTTCTTTGCCGCAGGAATGAACATCAGTATCCCGGCGAGTACAACAGGCACGGCGATGCGGAGAATCCAGGGACGGAATCGTCCGCTTTTGGTGGGTTTTGATATATCAACAATGCGCCCCATGGTAACATCTGTAAAAGCATCAACAGCTCGGGCAACCAAAAACAGCGTTCCTACAACCTCGCCTGAGATGCCTAAAACCTTTGTGTAAAACACCATTAAAAACGAGCTTGCCAAAATGAAGAAAAAGTCATTACCCAAATCTCCTAACATGTAACCAATTTTATCTTTTATGCCAAATTTTCTCACATTAAAACACTCCTTTTGTCCATTAGTGTGTCCGTAATTTCCATTTCTATTGAAAAAAATGATAAAAAGTGAAAAATGATATAAAATAATGCAAATTGTATCAAGAAAAATCCGTTTCAAAACTTGACCAAAAGAATATCTTGTGATACAATATATCTTGAGATAATTTTGTTATACTAATAGTATTATGTTATAGACAACAGGAGAGGAGAAAAACATGGATAAGGAAAAAATCATTACCAAAATTTGTGACT
>JAZSJR010000174.1:0-6531 GCA_045534415.1 Clostridia bacterium | reverse complement strand
GGGGAACACGTACATAGCCACAATATGAAAACCAACCTTTCCGGCAAAATAGAGTATAGTTATAATCCCCAGTTTTATCCCGAAGAACGAATTGATTCTGACAGAACTTTTATGGGGTATGTCCGTAAAAACGGTGATGTGGGCATCCGTAACGATATTTGGATTGTTAATACTGTTGGTTGTGTCAATAAGACAGCACAGATTTTGGCGGAGAAAACCGGAGCTAAATATTTTGCACATCCCTTCGGCTGTTCTCAGCTGGGGGATGACCAGACTGTAACGCAGAAAATTTTAAAGGGCATGGTGAACCACCCCAATGCCGGCGGCGTTTTGGTGCTGGGGTTAGGCTGCGAGAACAACAATATTGACGTGTTTAAGTCTGTTTTAGGGTCTTGGGATGAAGACAGAGTGAAGTTTTTGAATGCGCAGGACTTTGACGATGAAATTGCTGAGGGCATTCGCTTGATTGAAGAATTAAAACAGAATGCCGCAAAAACCACTCGTCAGCCTGTCAGCGTTTCTAAGTTAAAAATAGGCTTAAAGTGTGGTGGCAGTGACGGGTTCTCCGGCATTACGGCAAACCCCTTGGTGGGAAGACTTTCTGACAAGCTGATTGCTCACGGTGGTAGCTGCGTTTTGACCGAGGTGCCGGAAATGTTTGGTGCAGAGCATCTTTTAATGCAACGCTGTGAAACGGAAGAAATTTTCAATAAAACCGTGGCACTTATCAATGATTTTAAAGATTATTACACCCGGCATAATCAGGTGATTTATGAAAACCCCTCTCCGGGGAACAAAAAGGGCGGCATCACAACGTTGGAGGAAAAGTCCTTAGGCTGTGTGCAAAAGGGTGGTCTTTCAAAGGTTGTTGATGTTTTAGACTATGGCGATACCCTGACGAAAAATGGTCTGTCCCTTTTAAACGGCCCGGGTAATGATATTGTTGCTGTTACCAATTTAATGGCAGCAGGGGTGCATATGATTCTTTTTACAACAGGTAGAGGAACACCTCTCGGCAGCGCCGTTCCTACAGTAAAAATTGCCACAAATCACGATTTGGCGGTGAGAAAATCCGGCTGGATCGACTTTGATGCAAGCCCGATGCTATCGGGCAATGACCTCACAGACGAATTATTTGACTATGTTATAAAAGTAGCTGACGGCGAGAAGACTAAGAACGAAGAAAACGGCTATGAAGAAATTTCTATTTTTAAGGATGGTGTGACCTTATGAGTTTTATCAAAAATGATTTTATGCTGAAAAACAAAACGGCAAAAAAGCTGTATGCGTATGCTGAAAATTTGCCTATCATTGACTATCATTGTCATTTATCTCCTAAGATGATTGCAGAAAATCATCAGTTTAAAAACGCTTATGACCTGTTTTTGGGCGGTGATCACTATAAATGGCGTCTGATGCGTTCAAACGGCATTGACGAGGAATACATCACCGGCAGTGCTGATGATTTTGAAAAATGGTGTGCTTTTGCAAAAACTGTGCCCTTGATGATTGGTAACCCTATGTATCATTGGACACATTTGGAATTAAAACGATATTTCGGCATTGATGAAACCCTGTCTGAAAAGACAGCGAAAGTCATTTGGGACAAGGTAAATGCCTGCCTTGCAAAAGAGGAATTTCGTGCGCAGAGTTTAATTAAAATGTCCAATGTTGAGGTTATTTGCACAACAGATAATCCTTATGATGATTTGGCTTATCACAAACAGCTACAGGATTTTGGCACAAAAATTCTGCCTACCTTCCGTCCTGATTTATCTGATATCAGAACGGATATTTGCGAGCGAATGGACTATTTCCACGAAAATGGTTGCTGTTTGTCTGACCACGCAATTGACGAGATGAACGAAGAACTGATTGAAAAGCTTGTTTATTTGGGTGAACAGTATGCAAAGCGTGGCTGGACCATGCAGCTCCACATTGGCGCAATGCGTAACAACAACACCAGAATGTTTGAAAAATTAGGTCCTGATACAGGGTTTGACTCTGTCAACGATTTTCAGATTGCTGAGGGCATTTCAAAGCTCTTAAACGCTTTAGAGATGAAAGATGCTCTGCCGAAAACGATTTTGTATACGCTCAATCCCAAGGATAACTATGTGCTGGGTACCATGCTTGGCAACTTCCAGAAGGCACCTACACCGGGCAAAATTCAGTTTGGTTCCGGTTGGTGGTTTAATGACCAGCGTGACGGTATGGAAAGCCAGATGAAGGCGCTGGCTAACCTTGGCCTGTTATCCCGCTTTGTGGGTATGCTGACGGATTCCCGCAGCTTTGTTTCTTACCCTCGTCACGAGTATTTCCGCAGAATCCTCTGTAACTTACTGGGCAAGTGGGTAGAAGAGGGTGAATATCCTGCAGATTTTGAAATGCTAAAAGAAATCGTTGAGGGCATTTGCTATAAAAATGCAAAAGAGTATTTTGGATTTTAAAGTTCAGTTATAGAAACATACAAAAAGGGTTCGCTTCATGCGAACCCTTTTTATATGTAAAAGTATAGCTACTGTATTACTGAATTTGTGGTGATTCAGGAGGCACCTTATCAAAAATGATACGAATGGTTGTGCCAACGTTTTCTTTGGATGTGATTGTAATACCACAACTGTCGTTATAGTAAAGCTTGAGTCTTAAGTTTACATTCAGAAGACCAATGTGATCACCGTTTTGAACATTATCAAGTCCATTTTCGTGAATTAATTGGTTTTGAATGGCATCCAGTTTTTCTTTTGGAATGCCTCTGCCATCATCCCGGATTTCAATAATTGCCTTTGTTTCGTGGGGGACAGATGAGATGATAACAGTTCCTGTATTATCTAAGCCAAAGGCGTGTTTCAATGTGTTTTCTAAGATAGGTTGATAAAGCATTTTTAAACACACAACATTGTTTAACTCGGGGTCAACTTTATTTATTAATGTGATTTTATTCACTCTTTGCGTGTTGATAATATTAAAATATTCAATGGCACAATTCAGGTCCTGTACAATCTTTGAATGGCTCTGGTTGTTTGAGAGGTAACGGAAAACAGTTGATAAAGACGAAATCATCGTCAATATTTCCGGTGCGTTTGCTTTAATGGCGAGACCTTGAATATGAGACAGCGAATTATAAAGAAAATGCGGAGAAACCTGATTGTACAGATAAAAGATTCTCGTTTCTTTTTGCATGAGTTGTGCGTGGTACAGGTTGTTTAGCGCATTTATTTTATCTTCGTTAAAATCCTGAAGACGAGCTAACACCTGATTGATGGTTGTAGCAACATTTGATAACTCATCTGAGTAGGTATAGTTAGTTCTATAATCAACAGTATGTTCCGGTATCTGGTTAACCTGCTCATTTAAAAGCCGGATTCTTTTGATGATGACAATATCCAGAAGCTTCACAAGGAGAAATAACATTGCCAGGGTATAAATAATCATAAAAAGCGTAAACCAAACCGTCATATTTGAAAAAATATTCGTATTAGTTGATGGCATATAAACGGTGATATTCCAGTCCGGTTCTGAGAGAGAAACGGTTTTTGCCATGAGTTTATTTGCTTTTTTATCAAGAATAAATTCCTGGGAGTGCTGCAAAACCTTGTCCGACAGCAAAATTCGGTTGTTATTATCGGTAATAACCAACTGAATCCGCTTGTTATCAATGAGGTTAGAGGTTAAATAGCTAATAGATCCGATTTCATAAATGCAGACAACAAAATTATTTTCATTTTCTTCAGAAAAATATCTTGTTTCAACAGGAAAAATGGGCATAACACAACTGAAGTACGTTTGTCCTTCATAGATAAATGATGATAAAAAGATTGGTTGAATTTTTTTGGTATATTCAACCTGCTGTGCAATTTCACGAATATTGTCATAAAGTGGGGCTTTCTCATATGACCTGAATAACCGTCCGTTTTTTATAATCCCTAACATGACAATATTTTTATTTCTGCTCACATACTCACTTAAAAGGTTATCAATAGAAGAAAAATTCTGTATGATTTCAGACGGTGTATATTCATACAAATTTTTCTGAATAGTTTTGTGCACAGAAAGCATCGTAGCAGAGTCGGCAATCTCGTTATTAAGTTTACTGATTTGTTGGGCAGAATCCTGCGCAATAGAATCAAAGATAGACGAGATTGTCCTCTGACTTTCATTTTGCAGAATAGAGTATAAGAATATCTGCAAAAGAATAATCGTTCCCAGAATTAATGCTACAGAAACAATAATCAGGGATTTAATCTTTAGTTTCTTGCTCATCGGTCAGGTAACCCTCCTCCGCTCTGAACTTAACAGGGGTCATACCAGTATACTTTTTAAATACTTTGTTGAAATAATAATGATCTTTTATACCGACTTTTTCTGCTACTTCGGGAATTGGCAGATTTGTTGTCAGTAAAAGGATTTTTGCTTTTTTAATGCGAAATTCTGTCAAATATTCAACAAATGTAACTTTAACATTTGCTTTAAATAGATAGTAAAAAGTGCGCTCGCTGATAAAAAGGTTTTTACAAATGTCTTGTACCTGCAACTTTTCGCTATAATTATTTTCAATAAACAACAGGACTTTTTCCCAAAGTTGGTTCGTGTTGTTTTCTGCAATCTGTTCAGTCTCCAGGTGTTCTACAATGGAGTTGTAAAGGGCTAAACATAAATTACTGAAATTTGTGAAATAGACATGCAAATCTTCTTCATCCATTTGCGAAAGAGAAAAAGTGGAACTTTTATTCAAAACAATGTTAATTCTTCCGATCAATGCATTATAAAGCCAAACCACATGTGTCATTGTGTAGTTTTCCTGAAGAAACAGCTGGGGCAGGGCGGATATATTTCGCTTGATTTCTGCAGTGTTTTTTTCGTCAATCGCTAAAAAAATGTTATCCAGTATATTTTTGAGTACCGTAGTATCTGAATTCACGGGACCGATTAACAGCTTGCCACTTGGGTTGATAAACTGGTGATATGAAAGCTGGTTGGCCTGCTGAAAGTATTCATAAAGATTATCCTCTTTTGAAAAAATGTGACTGACAGCACAAACAATTTTACTTTTTCGTGTAAACTCATCCAGTTTATTAAGTATGTCATCTGTCAGGCTGTCTGCGGTTATAATCAGCATGTGCTTATTTTCACCGATGATGTGCGAAGCAAAAATGCAGTTTGATAAAATATACTCCAGCCCTTTATATAAAAACTCTTCAAGTGATGAAATGATAAACCTGTATGTTTTATTTTGCAGCTTTTGGACGACATAGTTGTTGAAACTTTTTGCAGAAGCGAGATAGCCGGAAAGATCATCGTGCTGCGGCACTTTTAAAGCGGTCTTAAGCTTTACAACAACGGCATCAATGTCTTTTTTGTCAATGGGTTTTAAGAGGTAGTAAAGAGCACCTAAATTGACAGCGGTATGTGCATAATCAAAGTTGTCATGACCGCTTATTATGATGAAATAAGCTTTGCTGCCGGCCTCTATACATTCTTTCATAATCTCTAAACCAGACATGTCTCCCATTTCTATATCAATAAATACAATATCGGGACTTTCCGAAAGAATTTTTTCAACCAGGCCCGTTGGCGTATATATTTTATTGATTTGCGTTACATTCAGTTCCGACCACGGAAAGAGCATATAGGTAACCTCAACAGAAACCTTGTCGTCATCAACAATAAATGCACTGAACATAACTATTCCCCCCTCTTTTTGAAAACATCTGTAATATAATTATGATGTCCGATTCTTATCCACGATATCAGTATAACATAAAAAATAGCAAGATGCACGAATTATAAAGTCTGTTTGCAGAATTTTCAAGTGACATTGCACAATTTTGCATTTTTTTCAAAATTTCCTTGTGTTATCATATAAAGTAAGAAAGAGAGGTGCGTTTTGATGGAACGCTGTAAAACATCAATGAAAACGAAGATTTCCGCTAAATTTAACTTTCACGGTTGTCTTAAGTCAATGGTCAAAAGCCGATATTTATATGTGCTTTTGCTTCCAATGGTTATTTATTTAATTATGCTTGACTATCGGTCAATGTATGGCATACAACTTGCATTTAAGGATTTTAATGCTCGCCTGGGGATTACCGGTAGCCCTTGGGTTGGGTTTAAACATTTTGAGAAGATGTTTTCAGATCCATATTTTCTGTATGTTTTGTGGAACACAATAAAAATTAGTTTTGGAAGAATTATTTTTTGTTTTCCCTTTGCTATTATATTTGCTTTGTTTTTTAACGAATTAAAGCAACGCCATTTAAAAAAAGTTTTACAAACGATTTATACCTTCCCGCACTTTTTGTCTTGGGTTGTTGTGTCAGGTGTTATTATTAACTTTCTGGGCTATATGGGTCCTGTGAATGCCGTTTTAGATTTGTTCGGAATTGAACGCCATGTTTTTTTAGGCGACAACAAGTTGATTGTTCCAATTTTATACATAACAGATGTCTGGAAACAGTCGGGTTGGAACAGTATTGTTTATCTGGCTGCTATTGCAGGTATTGACAGCACTCTTTATGAGGCGGCAGAACT
>JAZSJR010000156.1:0-1532 GCA_045534415.1 Clostridia bacterium | reverse complement strand
TAAGCCTTTTCCTCAGCAGATAAAGGGCTATTCATGTACTGGTCTCTATGCACGCCCATTTTATATGCTTCAAATACCTGCGGAATTTCAATGCAGCTATAATTTTTAGGTAAAACAATTGCAAAAGGTGCAACCGCTTTCATATTGCCCAGTTCAAGTGTAGTATCAATAAATTCCTTCTTAACTCTGCCGTAGGCTGAGAGCGCATAATCTTCAAAGTCTAAGTAGCAACACTTTAAACCCCACTCTTCTGACATATAGTCAGCACCGCTCATATACGCAAAATAGAAAATACGCTTTTGCAAGAGTCTTGAGCTACCGCCGTTTTCGCCGTGGGTGGTAAAGTCATCACCGAATAAATCCTGTGTTAAATACCAGTCGTTAATGGGGCTGGGGTTCAGGCAAGGCATAGTGTAGCCAACACCCGGCACTTCGCGCCATGTTTCGTAATATGTACCCCAAGTTTTACCCTTTTTGGCTGCCGCACCACGTGCGGTTGCAACAGAAATATTCATCAGCGGAATCTGGTCACCCACCTCCGGCATAAAAGTTTTCATGCCGAGGTCTGCCTGCAGCTTGGTTGCCAGATAATAGCTGTCACAGGGAATGATTGCGTTATTTGTAAGCCGCAGATTTTTCCGGAACAGTTCAATCATTTCCTGCATATATTCCTGCCAGGTTTCGGCATAGATCATTTTGGCATATTCTTCCGGTGTGCCCTGGCTAAATCTGGGAAGCGGTGTGCCGTCCGGCAGTTTTGCCATGGTACTCATCATTTTTTCTCGCACTTCCTTAGAGTCATAAGGTCCACGATGACCAAACGCAGAAATCAGGTTTTTCCACTCTGCCTGTCGACGGTTAGAGCCGCTTTCATGAAGTTGAAAACCTAAGAACCAGTCTCCTAAAAGGTTGCGATATTCATCAATCAGAGCAAAATCAAAATCATATTCATGATATGTTGTTCCGCCAGCAATCCTGTCAACATAGAAAGGCATTCCGGTTTCTTTGATCATGTTATAAAATTTGCCGTCTTTTTTTGCTGCTTCGTTGAATTTAACATCCTCCGGAATAGGAAAATCGTGCTGAATTTTAAACCCGCTGTTTTTATTCAGCAAACCATTTTTGTAAAGACCCTCATTTGCCCGTTCATCGTATACATGAAAGAATTTCATTGTTGCCTCCTAATTCAATTAAAGTCCTGTGTCATTGTTATAGCTGAGGGTTAGAAATAGAAATTTTATAATCTTATCTCCTGTTACACAATTTAATCTCCGTCCATACCGTTGATCGCTATCAAACCGTAAGATTTTAAAATCTCAACAGCTTTTTGCACATCATCACGGGTTACCTTTACATCCGGCAAGGTATTCTCCCTGCCAAGCGCCTGATATTTAGATGCAGCAAAGCCGTGATAGCCTAAAACTTTAATCTTTTTTGTGTTTTTTAGTCCGGCTAAAAATTCACAGAGTTTTGGTGGCACACCGTCCTTATATCCGGGAACATAGGGATAGCGGATTTCAACTTTGCATCCC
>JAZSJR010000023.1:0-1976 GCA_045534415.1 Clostridia bacterium | reverse complement strand
CATGTTGTAAATCTTGCGTCCGCCATGATTTAAAATGCGGACAAAGGAGTTACGTGTAACGGCGTGAATGTTGCGAATGATAACGTTATGAATAGAGTCATCATAATGGCAGTCTTTCAGGCGCTCAGCATAAATGTTTCTCAGGTTCGTCATTGCCACAATGTCATCACCGGTAACACCGGAGATGTTTTCAACCAAAATATTGGAGCAACCGCTTCTGAAATCAATGCCGTCCTGATTTCTCCAATGATAGGGCGCATAGTAATGAATACCGGAAATTTCAATATGAGAAGAATAATGGAACACCATAGACCAGAACCGCTGACGGGTGATGTTGATATCACGAATCTTGATTCTTTCGCAGTTAATAAAATTGAACATAGAGTTCATATAGCAGTTATCAAAGCCAAAATCACGGTAGTTGGTTTCAAACATACCGTTATGCTCGCAACCGTCTAAGGTTGCGTTGCCAAAACCTAAAATGGTAATATCGTGCTGTCTGCCCTCACGGGTATAGCCCTCAGGCTTTTCGTTATTAGAGTTTTTGAAAATATTCTGAAAAACGCCGTCTGCCTGACGAATGTAGCAGTTATCAAGGTAGATAACACTGCCAGTGTGAAGCTCGATAGCACGGCTGATGGACCAGAGGCACTCCCCTGTTCTTTCATTAAGACGAGGAATGGTCACCGCTTCTCCGGTTTCCTTAGCAGCATCTACCGCCGCCTGAATCATGGCGCTGTCATCTTCTAAATGTTTATAAAAGTTAGGATTATACTTGTTTAGCATAGTCTGTATCTCCTTTACAGCTTTCTGTGTTAAATGAGTTCGATGCCTAAAATGTTACACAGATTTTCCATTTTGTCAGTCTGGTCGCCGTAAGCGATGATGTAATGCTGACACATAACGTTTTCAGCAAACTCTTCCACATCATCCAAAAGAATTTCAAGACCGGGAAGCTGAGGTGCAGGCTGTGTCCAGCCGGCTTCTTCCCACTTTCTCGGGGTGATGCCTTCACCTTTTACCATATGCATATAGTACCGTTCACCGCAGCTTGTCAGGCGGCACAGGGTTACTTCGCCGGGTTTAACCTTAGAAACATTTAAGATACCCTCATTCAGTTCGCCGAATGCCTCAGGCATAACCTGTACGCCGCCATCAGTTACCTCTGCCGGAACATAGTCAGGCACGCCGGCTAAAACGCGGTCTTCCATAAATTCATAGAACTCTAAATAGAAGGCGCACTGACCGGTTAAATATTTAACCATAAGCTGGGTTACGCTACCCATTGCGTCGTTTTCAGGAACGGTACAAACGCCCTCGCAATCAGCAAGGAGCATAAAGATGGGTGCCGGCGGGAAGCCTAACAGCTTTTTCATACCGTCAACATCCTTTAAGGAGATAGCACCATAGCCACGCTCGTCAATCAGGCTCTTTAAAGCAAGGTAGTAACCGGCAGCCAGTTGCAGTCCCTCAGGCTTTGCTTCTTTTAAGAACTTCCATTTAGAAATGGCGCTATCGATAACAGCCTGCTTTTCTGCGTCTGTCACCTTCTGATAACGCTGATAAATTTCCAGCATTTCAAAGGTTTCAATTTCAGTACCAACCACGCGCTTTAAGGAGGGTCCGTCAAACATGGTGCCGTATAAGTTCATATCACGGTAGCCCATGTGACCGATTTTAGCGCTGCGAAGCTTTGTAGCTGCAGTAGCTGCTATCACATAATCAGCAACCTTTTTAGAGTTAGTCTTTTTGCCGATGATGTCATATACAAACTTAAATTCATAACCCAAGTCAAAGAAGGTTTTGCGAAGGGCTGAGGTACCAGCCTGGTCAGCTGTTGTAACAAGGCGGTCGCCCTCTGTCCAGCCGCAAAGACCCCACAGAACCATGGGCTTGTGACGGTAAGGCTCAGTTACCTTAACAACAGCGTGGGTGGGAATCCAACCGGCAATGCAGATAACCATAGCATCAAAGTC
>JAZSJR010000006.1:0-4504 GCA_045534415.1 Clostridia bacterium | reverse complement strand
GAATTTTGTCAGGCAGGTATTGAGCTATTTGGTGTAAAGAGCGATTTAGCAGACAGTGAAGTTATCTCCTGCGCTATTGAGGCTCTCCTTTCTGCAGGCTTAGAGCGTTTTCAGATTGAAATTGGTCAGGTTGCCTTCTTTAAAGCCATTGTGGCAGATTCCGGCCTGTCTGATGAAGATGCTGAATCTCTCCGTGTGTTAATGGATAAAAAGGATGCCCTTGCCATCCACGAATTTTTAAAGGACAGAAACGTAGCGCCTAAGCTATCTGCTCTTTTAGAAGAACTGCCTACCCTCTTTGGCGGTCTGGAAGTGTTAAAGCGTTTGGATATGAGCCTGCTTAACGACCAGGCAAAAGAAGCAATCCGTAATTTAGAAGCCGTATATCAGATTCTGTCTGACTATGGCTATGAAGAATATATTTCCATTGACCTGTCTTTGGTGCAGGGCATTAATCGTTACACCGGCATCATTTTCAAAGGCATCACCCACGGCATTGGCTATTCTATTTGCGCCGGCGGTCGTTATGACGGATTAACCGGTGAATTTGGTACACCTCTGCCGGCTGTTGGCATGGCAATCGGTACTGACAGATTACTGACCGTGCTCTCTCGTCAGGATGCTTTTGAGCCTGTGTTTGGTTCAGACTTTTTGGTTGTTTGCAGGGACAGCAAATTGGCTCATACAGTGCTTTCTTCTCTGCGCGAATGCGGCTATGTGGCAGAACAGGCACTGGCTGACATGCCTTTTGATGAATTGAAAAAATATGCCGAAGCAAGTAACATTCAAGGCGTTTTGACAGTGAAAGATGAACACAGCGCCGAGATTTATAATCTTGAGCTTTCAGAAACCACACCGGTAGACTTGTGTGAGCTTTTAGAGCACGATGAAGATTGTCACTGTGGTCACTGCGAGGGAGGGGACGAAGAATAATGGAATATATTACAATTGCCTTGGCAAAAGGCCGCTTGGCTGACCTGACTGTTGACCTTTTGGAGCAGGCAGGCCTGGATGTGAGCGAACTGAGAGAAAAATCCAGAAAACTGATTTTTACAGATGAAAAAAATAAATTTAAGTTCATCTTAGTTAAAGCAACCGATGTCCCTGTATATGTTGAATACGGTGCGGCCGACATTGGTGTTGTGGGCAGAGATACTCTGCTTGAATCCGGTAAGGATTTATATGAAATGATTAACTTAGGCTTTGGTGCCTGCCGTATGGCTGTTGCAGGCCCTAAAAAGCTGGAGGGACATTTAGATGAGATTCACAACATGCGCGTTGCAACCAAATATCCTCAGATTGCTAAAAATTATTATCACCACGTTAAAAAGCAGTCTGTTGAGCTGATTAAATTAAACGGCTCTGTGGAACTTGCGCCGCTGGTTGGCCTTTCTGAGGTCATTGTGGATATTGTTGAAAGCGGTAAAACTTTAAAAGAAAACGGCTTGGTGGTTTTAGAAGAAATTTGTGACCTCTCTGCACGCTTTGTTGTAAACCGCGTCAGCATGAAAATGGAATCAGAGCGCATTTTGGCTTTGGTTGAAAAAATTAAGACGCTCTTAGGGTGAGGTAAACTATGATTGCAATTTTAGACTACGACGCAGGAAATCTTCGAAGCGTCGAAAAAGCTTTTCTATATTTAGGACAGGATGTTGTGGTGACAGCAGACCCCAAAACCATTCTCTCTGCTGACCGGGTTGTTTTGCCCGGTGTTGGTGCCTTTCGTGACGCTATGGATAAATTAAAGGCTGCCGGTCTTGATACTGTTGTCAAAGATGTGGTTGCTGCTAAAACCCCGTTTTTGGGCATTTGCCTCGGTATGCAACTGATGTATGAATACAGCGAAGAGGGCGATTGCGAGGGCCTTGGCATTTTAGGCGGAACCGTGAAACGTTTCCCCACGGAATCCGGCTTAAAAATCCCCCAAATCGGTTGGAACCAATTAACCGTGCAAAAGGATTCCCGTCTGCTTGCCGGTGCACCCCAGGCACCTTATGTGTATTTTGTTCATTCATACTATGTGGATGCGGTGGATAAATCCACCGTTGCAGCTACGGTAGAATATGGTGCTGTTGCAGATGTGCTTGTGGAAACTGAGTCTATTCACTTAACTCAGTTCCATCCTGAAAAAAGCGGTAAAATTGGTCTTTTAATGCTAAAGAACTTTGCTGATGGTGTAAAATAATGAGAATCTTACTGCTAAGTGATACTCACAACGACACTAACCGCATTGACAACATTTTAGAACAATGTGGGCCTGTGGACCAGGTGATTCATTGCGGTGATGTTGAGCGGGACGCTGAATATATGAGCTATGTAATGCCACCCCTCACCCCCATTTGTTCCGTCAGCGGTAACAATGAATGGTATGCGGAAAAACCATACTATATCACCCTTTCTTTTGAAGGCATTCGTTTTTACATCACACACGGTCACCAGGAACGCGTAAAACGTGATTTAAGCTTGCTTGCCTATAAAGCAAGGAAGAACGATTGCCAAGTTGCTTTATTTGGTCATACCCACAAAAGAGCCGATGAAACAACGGAGGGCATCCGTTGTATTAATCCGGGTTCTGTTTGTTATCCCGGCTGTTCTTATGCAATTCTGACAGTAAGTAATGGAAACCTTACGATAGAACATTTTGATATTGATTAATGAGCATAAAAAAGAGGCTGATTGTAATCAGCCTCTTTTTTTATTAATTGCTCTTTAACTATTAATTATTGTTAATAGCTGCCTGTGCTGCTGCCAGTCTTGCGATGGGCACGCGGAAGGGTGAGCAGGAAACGTAGTCCAGGCCAATCTTATG
The DNA here is from genome assembly GCA_045534415.1 of Clostridia bacterium. Lineage (GTDB taxonomy): Bacteria > Bacillota > Clostridia > UBA1381 > UBA9506 > UMGS755. Next base: position 1,695 of record JAZSJR010000006.1, on the reverse strand, counting down.
GCAGAACTCTACGCTTGTGGGGTCACCGCCGTGCTCGCCGCAGATACCAATGTGCAGCTTGCCATTTACGGGTTTGCCCAGCTTAATAGCCATTTCCATCAGCTTACCAACACCGGTCTGATCCAGTTTTGCAAAGGGATCGTTTTCAAAGATCTTAGCGTCATAGTAAGCGCCTAAGAACTTGCCGGCATCGTCACGGGAGAAGCCGTAACCCATCTAAGTTAAGTCGTTTGTACCGAAGCAGAAGAAGTCAGCTTCAGCAGCGATTTCGTCAGCGGTCAGAGCTGCTCTGGGGATTTCAATCATAGTACCAACTTCGTAAGTGAGGTTTGAACCTGCAGCTGCGATTTCAGCATCAGCAGTTTCAACAACAACTTTCTTAACGTATTTAAGTTCCTTAACATCACCAACCAGCGGAATCATGATTTCGGGGCAAACATTCCAGTCAGCGTGTGCTTTCTGAACGTTGATAGCTGCACGGATAACAGCCTTAGTCTGCATCTTAGCGATTTCAGGATAGGTTACTGCCAGACGGCAACCACGGTGACCCATCATGGGGTTGAACTCGTGGAGAGATTCAATGATAGCCTTGATGTGCTCAACGGTTTTGCCCTGAGCGTCAGCCAGCATCTTGATGTCTTCCTCAGTGGTGGGAACGAACTCATGCAGCGGCGGATCCAGGAAACGGATGGTAACGGGGTTACCTTCTAATGCTTCGTAAAGCTTTTCAAAGTCGCCCTGCTGAACCGGCAGAATCTTTTCAAGTGCTGCTTCTCTTTCTTCAACAGTGTCAGCACAAATCATTTCACGGAATGCATCAATTCTGTCGCCTTCAAAGAACATATGCTCGGTACGGCAAAGACCGATACCTTCAGCACCCAGTTCACGAGCTTTTTTAGCGTCAGCCGGAGTATCAGCATTAGTTCTAACCTTTAAGGTTCTGTATTTATCTGCCCAAGCCATGATTCTGCCAAACTCACCGGAGATGGAAGCATCAACAGTGGGGATAATGCCATCATAAATGCAACCGGTAGAACCGTCAATAGAAATGTTGTCACCCTCGTTAAAGGTCTTACCAGCCAGAACGAATTTCTTAGCTTCTTCGTCCATATTGATTTCAGAACAGCCAGATACGCAGCAGGTACCCATACCACGAGCAACAACGGCTGCGTGAGAGGTCATACCGCCACGAACAGTCAGGATACCCTGAGCAGCTTTCATACCCTCAATATCTTCGGGAGAGGTTTCCAGACGAACGAGAACAACCTTTTCACCCTTAGGATTCCATTCCTTAGCATCTTCTGCAGTAAATACGATTTTACCGCAAGCAGCACCCGGAGATGCAGCCAGTGCACGAGCCAAAGGCTTGCTAGCTTTTAATGCAGCAGTGTCAAACTGGGGATGGAGCAATGTATCTAAGTTTCTGGGGTCGATCATTGCAACTGCCTTTTCTTCTGAAATCATACCCTCATCAACTAAGTCACAAGCAATTTTTAAAGCAGCCTTAGCTGTTCTCTTACCGTTACGGGTCTGCAGCATGTAGAGCTTCTTATCTTCAATGGTGAACTCCATATCCTGCATGTCGCGATAGTGATTTTCGAGCTTGTCGCAGATGGCAACAAACTGATCATACACTTCAGGCATGACTTCCTGCAGCTTTGCGATGGGCATGGGAGTCCGGACGCCAGCAACAAC